>NZ_QUCG01000106.1:0-8029 GCF_003473645.1 Prevotella sp. AM23-5
CCTTTGGCTGCTTTAGAGCTTTATGTTAAAGAAAATAACTCGTAGTTTCTTGGGTGACAACTCAATGTTTTGTGCCGCATCACTCAATGTTTTCTTATCAATAACTCTTCGTTTAAATGATGGAATCACATGGGGGCAGTTTCAGTTTTTCAAATGGACATTAAACTATAGGGTAGAGATAGGTAAGATTTATTAAGGTTGTTAAAATGTAAAGATATTAATCTTCTTTGCGTTTCTCTTTCATATATAGGATATATTATATTCTTATAAGTATATAATATATTAATATATAGATATTTATATATATATACTATATTATATATATTATTAATGATATTATCTATATATAATATAGTTTATGTTATGAAGAATGATAGATTGATGTATCTTGAAATAAGTGATACTGTCCCTATGTGAGTAGAAAAAATCTCAATGGGAGTAGAAAGATTCCTGATATGAGTAGAAACTTGCGGAAACGTTTGGTGGTCTTGGATATTTTTCGTAATTTTGTGGTGTGTTGAAAATAACTTCAACCGTCAACTAATAAATACTAAACAAAATGGAAGAAAACAAAGAGAATCAGAAAGATCTTTTGTTTGAAGACGAAGAGGAGGAAGAGGAACTTCCCCCTGCGATGCCGGAAAAACTGCCATCGCTTATCAAGCTCCTAGTGAGTCGTACCCCTGACATCTACAAGCCAGCCGTGGCTCATGCCGTATTCCCATCTCTTGCCGCCCACCTCTATCAGGTAAGCTTCGAGTATGTAGATGGTGTAGAACACGAAGCAACACTGATGAACGTGCTCATGGCCCCCACAGGTGCAGGAAAGAGCTGCGTGAATGCTCCGATTAATCACATCATGGCCGATATCCGCAAGAGGGATGAGGTGAACCTGCAGCGAGAGAAAGAGTGGAAGCTGGAGGTGAATACGATGGGTACGCACAAGTATAAGCCGAAGCGTCCTACCGACCTGATGGTGCAGGAAGTGGATCCGGACATGACTTCGGCAGCCTTCGTGCAGCGAATGTATGATGCCAAGGGCCATTTCCTCTACTCCAACATGAACGAGATTGATCAGTGGGATGCCATCGAGGATGGCGGAAAGGGCAAGCAGAGAGGCAGAAAATGGACTATCATGTGCCTCGCCTTTGACCCCGGTAACTCCTTCGGGCAGACCCGCGCCATGCCCGGTTCTGTGAACGAAAGAGTACACATCCTCTATAACTGGAATGCCTGTACCACCATCGGTCACGGTCGTCAGTTCTTCAAGAAGGTGGTATCAGACGGTCCGCTCTCCCGCATCAATTTCTGTACCATTCCGCCCCGTGAAATCGGTTCTGATATGCCGGTGTATGGCGATTATGATGAGGCTTTCGATGAGGAGCTTCGTCCTTACATCAATCGCCTGTGCAAGGTGCGCGGCAAGATAGACTGTCCTCAGGCCGTCCGTCTCATCAACGAACTCATGGAGGAATGTCGTGATTTCTCTATCTGCAGTCAGGACCGCATCTACGAGAATTTCTCATTCCGTGCTCTCGTGATAGCTTATCTCAAGGCTTGTGTGCTCTATGTGGCAAACGGTTGCAAATGGGAGGATGAGATCGATGATTTCATCCGCTGGTCGCTGCATTATGATCTGTGGTGCAAGATGCGCTTCTTCTGGGATCTGATAGATGATGAGAGACATCAGCGTTTCACCTCCCGCGGTCCGCAGAATCTTCTCCAGCAATTGCCTGATGATTTTACATGGGAGGCATTGGAAAAGCTTCGTGACGAGGCCAACCTGAAGCCTGGCGGTACCCGGGAGATGCTGAAGAGCTGGATGAAGCGAGGGTATCTGGAATATGATGTGGTGAGCAGAAAGACGCTTTTCCGCAAGAGTGCTTTCGGAAAAGCATAGTCGAAAAGTAGAATAAGATAATCTTTCGATAAAATATAGTCGAAATGTAGAATAAGATGCTCTCAGATAGGGGCAGTTTCAGTTGTTTTTTCAGACATTCAACTGAAGCTGCCCCCTCTTGTCCTGAATGGGCAGCAGTAAGTTTGCTCCATCCGCCCTGAAAGGGCAGAAGCTCCTAGCCCAGGGCAACGCCCTGGGGTTTATTGGTGGTTTATTAAGCGCCCTGTAAGGGCAAAAGCTTTATCCTTCGCCTGGTATTTTAAAGCTTTTGCCCTTACAGGGCGACAGGTTTGTGGCCATAATTACCCAGGGCGTTGCCCTGGGCTAGGAGCTTCTGCCCTTTCAGGGCGGGTGGGGTGTAACTTACGAACGTTCTTTTTCTGTGACTTACGAACGTTCTTTTTCTGTGACTTGCGAACGTTCTTTTGGAAACAACAAATCCCCAACCCGCTAAGAAAAGCGGGTTGGGGAAATTATGATAGATTTTGCTTTCTTCAGAAAATATCCGAATGTGAATTAGAGTGGATACTCCTCGAAAGCATAGAGTACAGTGCTTAAATAACGCTCGCCAGTATCTGGCAAGAGGGCAACAATCTTCTTGCCCTTGTTCTCTGGACGCTTCGCAATCTCGGTGGCTGCAAAGGCGGCGGCACCTGATGAGATTCCTACCAAGAGGCCCTCGGTCTGAGCCAGGTCACGACCTGCCTTGATGGCATCATCGTTCTGAATATCCAAAACCTCATCGATGAATTCTGAAGAGTAGGTCTCTGGAACGAAGCCGGCACCGATGCCCTGAATCTTGTGAGGACCGCTCTGTCCGCCGTTCAATACAGGCGATGTGGCAGGTTCTACGGCAATCACCTTCACGTTAGGATTCTGCTCCTTCAGATACTTGGCGATACCCGAAATGGTTCCGCCTGTTCCTACACCGGCTACGAAGATATCAATCTCGCCATCGGTATCAGCCCAGATTTCTGGTCCAGTTGTGGCATAGTGCTTGGCAGGATTGGCTGGGTTGGTAAACTGTCCCAGAATCACGGAACCCGGAATGGAATCGCGGAGCTCCTCGGCAGCCTTGATGGCGCCAGGCATTCCGTCCTTACCGCTGGTCAATCTCACTTCAGCACCGTAAGCCTTCACCAGGTTTCTGCGCTCCACACTCATGGTTTCAGGCATGGTGAGGATGAGGTGGTAGCCCTTTACGGCTGATACCAGAGCCAAACCTACACCCGTATTACCGCTGGTTGGTTCGATGATGGTGGCACCTGGTTTCAGGATGCCCTTCTGCTCAGCGTCTTCGATCATCGCAAGTGCGATACGATCCTTTACGCTTCCGCCAGGATTGAAGAATTCTACCTTAGCAATTACAGGAGTCTCCAAACCCTTGGATGCTGAATACTTACCCAATTCTACCAATGGGGTCTTACCGATTAAATCAGTAATCTGTTTATATATCTTTGCCATAACTGTACTCTAATTTAAATCATTCATATTTTTATTTTACGTAGGTAAATGCCTCATCGAGTGCCTCAATCAGGTCGTCGATGTTCTCAATACCGATGCTCAGGCGAACGGTAGAAGGATAGATGTGCTGCTCCTCCAATTCCTCTGGGCTCAGTTGAGAGTGGGTGGTTGTTGCTGGGTGGATAACCAGTGACTTCACGTCGGCTACGTTAGCCAACAGAGAGAAGATGCGCAGGTGGTCGATGAACTCCCATGCCTCTTTCTCGCCGCCCTTGATATCGAAGGTGAAGATAGAACTACCGCCGTTAGGGAAGAGCTTCTTGTAAAGCTCGTGGTCTGGATGAGAAGGAACGGCTGGGTGATTAACCTTAGCCACCTTAGGATTGTTCTCCAGATACTCTACCACCTTTAATGCATTCTGAACGTGACGCTCTACACGGAGGCTCAATGTCTCCAAGCCCTGAAGAAGAATCCAGGCATTGAATGGAGAGATGGTTGCACCGGTATCACGAAGGATGACCGCACGGATTCGGGTTACGAAGGCTGCTGCTCCGGCTACATCTGCGAATACGGCACCATGATAAGATGGGTCTGGCTTGGCGAGAGTAGGGAACTTGTCGGCATTTGCCTTCCAGTCGAACTTACCGCCATCTACGATGACGCCACCGAGAGATGAACCATGACCGCCGATGAACTTGGTAGCAGAATGAACCACGATATCTGCTCCGTGCTCGATAGGGCGGATGAGGTATGGGGTGCCGAAGGTGTTATCGATAATCAATGGGATGTTGTGGCGATGAGCAATCTCTGCCAACTTATCGATATCGGTTACATCTGAGTTAGGATTTCCGAAGGTCTCTGCATAGAGAGCCTTGGTATTGTCCTGGATGGCAGCCTCTACCTGCTCGAAGTTGCGAGGATCCACGATGGTGTAGCTTACACCCTGTGTGGATAATGTATGAGTGATGAGGTTATAAGTACCACCGTAGATGTTGTCGGCAGCTACGATGTGGTCGCCATTCTGAAGGATGTTCTGCAGAGCGTAGGTAACGGCGGCAGCGCCAGAAGCGACAGCCAAACCTGCTACACCACCCTCAAGGGCAGCTACACGGTCTTCGAATACACCCTGAGTAGAGTTGGTCAAGCGACCATAGATATTACCTGCGTCACGGAGTCCGAAGCGATCGGCAGCGTGCTGAGAGTTGCGGAACACGTAACTTGTGGTCTGGTAGATAGGCACCGCACGAGCGTCGGTAGCTGGATCTGGATTTTCCTGACCTACATGCAACTGAAGTGTCTCAAAGCGAAGTTTCTTTTCTGTACTCATAATCTATGTCCTTTCTTTAATTTTATGTTAATACTCAATCTATTCATTTATATAAATTGCCGCCCAGAAATCAGATTGATGTTCTCTCTCTGAAAGACATTCTGATGTCCTTCTGAAAGTCATCATGCTGTTTGTTCTGATTGACGCTGCAAAGGTACGGCGATTTTTTGGATTCTGAAATAGCACATGAGTAGTATTCCTGCTACCACGTTTGTGGTATTCGGGCATTTTTTAGCAGAAAAATGGGCAAAATTACCCAATTTGGCCGTGATTTGTTACCTAATTTGGCCGTGATTTGCGAATTTCGTTACCTAATTTGGCTGTGATTTGTTACCCAATTTGGCTGCGATTCGTTACTTAATTTGGCTATGTTTCACTTCCGAGTTTGGCCGGTAAACAGCAAAAAGTGGCGATAGGTGTGCGTAATCTATGTTTTTTTATGAGATTTCGCACACCTATCGCCACTTTTTCCAAAATTCCCGAATTTGGCCGAAAATTTTTCCCGAATTTGGCCGTTTTTAATTCCCGAATTTGGCAGAATAAAAAACTGTCCTCATCTGAAAGGGGGTATCAGATGGGGACAGTTTCAGTTATGTTTTGCTACATTACAGCTATATTTCTGCTACATTATAGCTATATTTCTGCTACATTGCAGCTATGTTACAATCTGAATCCTAAGCCGATGGTCATCGGGTAGCACTCGGGAGCCTTGGTCTTGTTGAGCAGCGGGGTTATTCCGGCACGGGCGTAGAGCATCACTCCTGAGTAGCCGGCACGGGCTTCCAGGTTCACGCCGATAGGGTTGAGGTTGATATCGCCCGTTTCGGTATGCTTGTGCTTTCCGATGAAGTAGCGGGAATGCTCGTGCCAGCGGTATTCTACCGATGGACCTAACGCCAGGAATGCATCATGGCATCCTATGCGCTTCTGCCACTCCAGCATGATAGGCAGGCGGAGTACATTGTAGCTGATATAGCTTTTCTTCAGCGTCTCGCCTTCTATCGGAGTCATTGCTGATACCCCGTTTTCGGTGCTTAATACATAATTGTCCTTGAAATGGTGGTGTACCTGTCCGATGGAGAGAGAGGAGGTGAGCGCCATTTCGTTGGAAAGGCGGAAGCAGAGACTGGTGAGGGTGATGCCCCATTCCCACGACTTGGAGTCGCGACTGTGCATCTCGTTGTTGCCTCCCATGCTTCCCCTGCTGCCTGGCAACTGGCTGCAGCCGAAGAAGAAGGTTGGATAATGACTCTCCAGACTGCGCTTGCGCTTGCTCAAAGTCTGAGGGATGAAAGGCGAGGTGACAAATACCTTTTCTACTTCCTGACCATCTACGAATTGGGTTTCGGAAATCTTGGTCATCTCGTTGCCGTTCATCTTATATATCTTCACAGAAGTCTGTTCGCCATCCTGCTTGATGACGATGTTCTGGTCGTTCACTCTGATTGTGGTGTCGTTAGCCTCTACCGAGGCTGGTGCACTGTTGCTGTTGGTTTCAGCAAGGGCGAAGGCTGGCATCATGGCAGCCATCATCATTACGTTTTTGATATTCATAATACTATATTTTATGTTGTTTTTTATTCTTATTGAGAAGATTCCAGAAGGAAAATGCTGTTTCTATCTTCTGGAATAGCAGAGTTTCATGATATCTTCGGGCGACAGGTCGCCTTCGATATAAATCACGGTTCCCTTGCTTTCACTCGGATTGCTGAAGAGGATAAAGCGGTTGTCTCCATTGCTCAAGGGGGCCATCATGTAATAGCCGCTCACCATCTTGCCATTCTCCACCACCTCTCTGATTTTCTTTGCAGCCTTGCGGTCGGACTTCAGATAGTGGGCTATTTCCGTGGCATGGTACTTATATACCAGGCTCTTGTATATCTTGAGTTTGTAACCTTTGAGTTGCGTATTCTGCATCGTAACCATCTTGCATCCCTTGGCGTGTCCGAAGCGTTGGAATATACTTTTTACGTACAGCCCCTCCTGGGCATTAGCCGAAATCGAGGCTACCACGATAAGAAGCAGTCCGATGAAGAAGCGTTTTATCAAGTTGCATCGTTTCATATTCTATACCTTATTATATATATTATACTTTATAGTTTGATTGATTGTTTCATCTAAAAGATGAATTTATTGTTTCATCATATCCAGGGCACTGAATGGATCTTCGGAATCTGCCGAAACATCTTCCAGGGCATCCAGGGCTTCGTTATGAACGAACTCCTGGTCGGTATAAACCTTTCCATCGATAACTGCATAACATTCAGGCTGAGGCTGGGCTATCTTCTGGATGCCCACAATCAGGAATGCGATGATAGCGGCGGCTGCCACAGAAGTGCCGAAATATTTGAGCCATCTGCTGCGAGAAGCTTCCTTCTTTGGGATTTCTTCCTTTTCGATATCTTTCTTTTCGAAATCCTCCTCCTTCTCTTCTTCTTTTAGAATTTGAGAAAGATTCATCTGTTCGAATCCGATATAGCTGAAAAGGGCGCGGTAGGATTCCCATTCTTCAGGAATATCATTGGCATGCTCTTCGAAATATTTTCTGAGCGTTGCCTCTTCCTCATTGGTAGTGGCACCATCCATATACTTGTCGAGCAAGTCCTGTATCGTCTTGAATTCATTGATACCCTTGAATTCATCGATTCTTTTTATTTTATCGTTCATCTTCTTTCCTCCTTCTTTATTTTGTTCTGTTTCACGATGTTCATATAAGTCTCTCTGATTTTGAGTCGGGCTCTGGAGAGATTCTTTCGGAGATTATCGGCAGTACATCCCGTTATCTGCATGATTTCATCGGCAGTATAGCCTTCTATCTCCTTCATTCGGAATATCTGCTGCTGCAAGGGCGGAAGCTGTGCCACTATCTGCTTGATGAGGTTTACCTCGTCCCGTTGCTCTGCCCGCCGGTCTTCTATGGGCACTTCCATCACCTTGTCGGTGGTGAAGTTCCGCTCCTCATGTCGGCACTGGTCATAAAACTTGTTGCGCATGATGGTGATGGCGAGCGCCTTGAGGTTATCTTCTGCCTTGATATTCTGGCGTATGTCCCACAGCCTGAGCATGACTTCCTGCACGAGGTCTTCGGCATTGTCGTCACTCTCAGTCAACCTTAGCGCATACGCTTTCAAGTTGCTGCGCATCGGTAGGATGATATGGTTGAATTCTTCTGTTCTCATAACCTTAACACTCTATAGACGTATGAAATTGAAAAATCGGACATCTTAAAAAAGATTTTTTTCAAAAAATGCTTTCTTTTTTCAAAGAAAAATAGTATTTTTGCAAGTGAAACATAAAATTTAACCTCCTGAAAGTACATATAAAAAGTGTTTGAGAGA
>NZ_QUCG01000107.1:0-558 GCF_003473645.1 Prevotella sp. AM23-5
AATCAAAAACAATTTGTATAACTTCAAAATAAAAAACAATGGCACAAGAAGACGATTTAAGAGCATTGGGGAAAATTATGGATTTTCTCCGTGCTGTGAGTATCATACTCGCAATTATGAATGTGTATTGGTATTGCTACGAGGCAATGCACATATGGGGAGTGACAATCGGGGTTGTTGACAGAATCCTTATCAACTTCAACCGTACAGGTGGCTTGTTTCATTCTATCCTCTACACCAAGCTGTTCTCGCTTTTACTCCTGGCGCTCTCATGTCTGGGAACCAAGGGCGTGAAAGCAGAAAAGATGAGTTGGAACAGGATTTGGACGGTTCTTGTCGTTGGCTCCTGTCTGTTCTTCCTCAACTGGTGGATATTATTGTTGCCTATATCTAATTTGGGCAATGCCACGCTGTACATATTTACAATGACAGCGGGTTATATCTGCCTGTTGATGGGAGGACTCTGGATGAGCAGACTCTTGAAACACAACCTCATGGAGGATGTGTTCAATAATGAGAACGAGAGTTTCATGCAGGAGACCAAACTCATGGAGAACG
>NZ_QUCG01000107.1:568-8018 GCF_003473645.1 Prevotella sp. AM23-5
AGAACGAGTATTCCGTCAATCTGCCAACACGATTCTATTACAAGAAGAAATGGCAGAGAGGATGGATCAATGTAGTCAATCCATTCCGTGCCACCATCGTGTTAGGTACACCGGGTAGTGGTAAGTCCTTTGCTGTAGTGAACAACTACATCAAACAGCAGATAGAGAAGGGGTATTCAATGTATATCTATGATTTCAAGTTTCCCGACCTTTCGACGATTGCCTACAACCACATGATGAACCATCAGAATGGATATAAGGTCAAGCCCCAGTTCTATGTCATCAACTTTGATGATCCTCGCAGAAGTCATCGCTGCAATCCCATTCACCCGGATTTCATGAGTGACATTTCCGATGCTTATGAGAGTGCATACACCATCATGCTCAACCTCAACAAGACGTGGGTCCAGAAGCAGGGCGACTTTTTCGTGGAGAGTCCGATTATCCTCTTTGCAGCCATCATTTGGTACCTAAGAATCTACAAGAACGGGAAGTATTGTACCTTTCCCCATGCCATCGAATTGCTTAACCGCAGATACGAGGATGTCTTTCCGATACTGACGAGCTATCCCGAACTGGAGAACTACCTATCTCCGTTCATGGATGCCTGGCAAGGTGGGGCGATGGAGCAGTTGGCGGGTCAGATTGCAAGCGCAAAGATTCCACTTTCAAGAATGATCTCACCACAACTCTACTGGGTGATGTCCGCAAGCGAGTTTACACTCGACATCAACAATCCCGAAGAACCGAAGATTCTATGTGTCGGCAACAATCCCGACCGTCAGAACATTTATGGTGCGGCACTTGGTTTGTACAACAGCCGCATCGTGAAACTCATCAACAAGAAGGGACAACTCAAATCATCCGTTATCATTGACGAGTTGCCGACCATCTATTTCAAGGGATTGGATAACCTGATTGCTACGGCACGAAGCAACAAGGTGGCGGTGTGTTTAGGCTTCCAAGACTTCTCGCAGTTGGTTCGCGATTATGGAGACAAGGAGGCAAAGGTGGTTATCAATACGGTAGGTAACATCTTCAGCGGTCAGGTCGTTGGCGAGACCGCCAAGACTTTATCCGAGCGTTTTGGCAAGGTGCTCCAAAAGCGCCAGTCCATTTCCATCAATCGTCAGGATGTCTCTACATCTATCAATACCCAGATGGACAGTCTCATTCCGCCGAGCAAGATTAGCGGACTCACCCAAGGTATGTTTGTCGGCTCTGTTTCCGACAACTTCACCGAGCGCATAGAGCAGAAGATCTTCCATGCCGAGATTGTTGTTGACACCGACAAGGTAAAGCGAGAGGAAAGCCATTATCAGCCTATCCCCATCATCAACGACTTCAAGGATGCCGATGGCAACGACTGTATGAAGCAAGCTATTCTGGACAATTACAACCAAATCAAGGAGGATGTCAAGCTGATTGTCAAGGACGAGCTGGAGCGCATCGCTGGTGACGAGAGCTTAAAGCATCTCATACAGAAATAAACAATAAGGCGAGTAACTTTTAGGAATTGTCCTTTCAGTTACTCGCCCCTGCATACATATATGGGATTTATCGTTTTTTATCGTCTCATTCTTTCCAATTCATCATCCTTTCGCATTTTGTCGTTCAACTTCTCCTGCATTCTGTCAAGGAAGTAAGTACGGCTATGGTTCTTGCGTCTTCTGATGTCGGTATAGAAACGATAGCAGTCCTTGGCTTTGATGCCAAAGAACTGGTACATGGCTTGCGCCAAGTCCTTGAATTTCACATCGCCATCGTTCACGCTTCCCATTACGCAGATGCCATATACCATTTCTACAAGGTCAACGGCATTGCCAGTCCATTTTACTAATGGCTTTGATTCTGATGATACTGGCGGAGAGGCTTCTGAAGTGGATGTGGTCACATGAAGATGATATGTTGCTGCCACATGCTCTTGCATTCTGCGGACAAATGCATTTGCTTTGCGCACATACAAGCCTACGGTTCCCAAACAATCCTTTATATGGGGCATTGACAGATGAAAGTCAAGCTCGGTCTCTGCGTATGACAGTGCAAAGACCGCTTGCTTCACGTTGGTGCTGCATAAATCAACCACAACCTTGATAAACTCACGATATGAGTTCTCCAAAGCGTTACCACCTTTGTTCTTATGACCTGCATTCAGCAAGTTGAAAAAATCAGTCTCTATCAATATGTTGTATTCCATGTTGCTGTCTCTTTTATGGGTTTGTACTAATTTGATGTTTCTGTGCGCACATCATTTATTAGTCCAATACCTATGCCATTCCAAGACAGACTAAACAATAGGATGATGATATTTCCTGATAATCAGCAACTTTTTCAAGAGAATAAGATTTTCACGAGGAAATTGCAAGAAGAAATAGTGTAAGGAAAACCGGACACTCGTCCAATCTTCCTTACACGGTTCTTATACCGTTACAACTTGTTAGTAGGAATACCATACTCTTTCATACGGGTATAGAATGTAGTATGGCTCATTTCCAACATTTTTGCTGCATCACGCTTGATGCCATTGCATTGCTTCAAAGCCCACAAGATACGCTCTCGATTGATCTTGCGTTCTTGTTCATCAAAGTCCAAAGCCTCTTCTGTCAATGCCGATTGTGACAACTGCAAGTCCTCGACATCTATTATCTCATTCTCGCATAACAGCATAGCTCGCATGATACATGATTTCAACTCACGCACATTGCCTGGCCATGTATGGCTTACAAGTGCCCTTTGCGCTTCCTTACTGATACATTTTATTTCTTTGTCCGTATGCCTATCATATAGTTTCAGGAAGAAGTTAGCTAATGGCATAATATCTTCCTTGCAATCCCGCAACCGTGGAATCTCAATAACCGCTTCGTGAAGTCGATAATACAGATCGCTTCTGAATCGTCCTTCCCGAACTGCCTCTTGCAGATTCTCGTTGGTAGCGGCAATAATGCGCACATCAGCCACTTTGTCTTTTGTAGCTCCCAATGGTCGGTAGCTCTTGGATTGCAACACACGCAGCAGCATCGCCTGTACGTCTTTCGGCAGGTTGCCTATCTCGTCCAAGAACAGCGTACCTCCAGAAGCCAATTCAAAGTAACCTTTTCTTGCTGCGTCTGCACTTGTGAATGCCCCTTTCTCATGTCCGAAGAGAGCGGAAACGGCAAGTTCCGCAGAAAGCGTACCGCAATCTACTACCTCAAAAGGCTTGTCGGCTCTTTTGCTTTGCAGATGTATCTTTTCCGCTATATGTTCTTTGCCAGTACCATTGTCGCCCAATATCATAACAGCCATGTCGCTTTTGGCAAACAATTCTGCCATTTTGTATATACGGCGAAACTTCTCACTTTTGCGGTAAACAATCTTGTTATTCAACTCGACGAGTCGTTTCTGCTTGTCTATGATTTCTTCCAAACGTTCATAAACTACATCAAGCAACAATTTCTTCGGTATATAGTCTTCCGCTCCCAATTTCATAGTCCTCACGGCACTCATGCTTTCATCGTAAGATGTCATGATGATAAATGGATTCTTGTAGCCGTTACTACGCATCCATTCCAACAGGTCGATACCGTTATCATTCCCCAAGCGCATATCCGAAATGACAACATCCCATTCAGAGGATTCCTTCACAGCTTTCAGACCATCTCTGTAATTGTAGCATAAGATTGTTTTCCATCCCTTCGCTTCCAACTTCTTGCCCAACATATTACAAAATGTCGGGCTGTCTTCAATGATTATTACTTTCTTCATGCTGTTACCTCCTCAATTTTCTTTTGTGCGGCTTTGATGATTGCCTCACCATGTGCGAAAACATCCTCAACCGCTTGGTTGATAACGTCGTCTGATGATGTAGAATCTTCTATCAGGTCAAAAAGATAGTTCAAAGACTCGTCAGATTGTACCATCATCCACGAGCTTCTTGCGTGGTGAATGGCATCGGACATTTTCTTGCGGTTCTCCTCTTGGGCTGCATTACGGATACTGCCCAATGTGTCAGTCATTTCCTTTACGAAATTCTCCAAAGTTTCTTTTTCATTGCCGTAGGTCAGCAACATAGAAAAGTCTATTTGTTTTTCTGCTATCTTACCATTCACACACTTTCTGGCAGTGTTTATCAAATCCTTGTCAGACATCGGCTTGAACAGACAAGCGACAAATCCTGCGCCAAGCAGTTCTTGCTCACTCACATTTGGTGCTGCTGTCATAACGACAACAGGAATGGTCTTGGAGTTACGCACGTTCACCATACGCATCATTTCCAGAATCTCGATACCATTCACTTCAGCCATCTTCAAATCCGTTATCAGCAGATCATAAGATTTTTTGCGCATCATATCCAATAAATCCGTGGCATTATTACAAGTGTCACATACAATGCCGTTTGATGCAAAAGCCTCACGGATGGTACTCAGTTGCACATGGCTATCATCAATGGCAATGACAGTAAACGAATCTTGTCGTTTCGTTCTATACTGGATTGGTTCCACATTCTGCTTTTCGGCTGCAGCCATAGGAAGACTAATGGTAAAGATACTTCCCAGCCCTTGGTGACTGGACACATCGATTTTTCCTTTCATCAGTGAAACGAGGTTCTTGACAATGGAAAGTCCCAAGCCAAATCCCGGTTGGGTGACCGCATTTCCCAATCTTGCAAATTCCTTGAAGATTTGTTTTTGTTGCTTGTCATCCAATCCTGTTCCTGTATCCTTAACCTTTAGCATGAATACACCATTCTTATAGGTTGTGGACAATACTATCTCACCCTTTCCCGTATATTTGATGGCATTGGAAAGTAGATTGCGTCCTATTGTAAGCACCTTTTCCTTGTCTCCATTGACAACACCATCTGCCTTATTGCTGACGCTCAATTCCAGTTGTTTCTTCGCAGCAAAGGGCTCATACTCCATTTTTAATTGCTCGGCAATGTCCATCATGCGGAAAGGGCGTTCCTTGACGGTCGCCTTTCCATTCGCTAATTTGGAGTAAACCAGGAAACTGTCAATCATAGAAGTCAAGCCTTTCGATGTGTCAACAATCAAGTCGGCATACCGTTTGCTTTCATCCGTAGCATCTTCAAGTCCGCTAATCTTGCGAGCATAATCCTTGATGGCAGACAAGGGACTGCGCATCTCATGCGTTACAGTCAGCATCACCTTTCTTGTTTCTTCCTTGCTCTTACGTGTCTTGAATGCGAATCGCCATACCAATAGGAATAATACGAAAAATACCAATATCAACAATCCTATCATCCCTATATAATAATAGGTATAATTGCCTTCCAAGTCTGCGATTTGTCGCTCACGAACTTTGATGCCTTTATCCACATTCTCATCAGCTATGCTGATTACTCTTTGCAACTGCTTATTGATACTTTCATTTCTGTTTCCAAGACTATCCAATATCTCCACTACCTTACGGCTTTGCTGGTGATGTTTAGCAACAACCGTTTGGTTTAGGTTGGTGAGCATCTTTTCAGTTTGGGTTAAACGGTTGCCTGTTGTTACTGCATTTTCTTTCTTGCCGAACAATCTGCTGAAGAAACCGCGCTTCTTTGGCTTTGCCTGCTGTGGCATAGCTGAAAGTCTTTTGCTTTCAGTCTTATTCTGCTCTACAATTCTTGGAACTTCTGCGGTCAGCTTTTCTTGAGTGGCATTCAGATCCTGCATGGCATCCTTTATATCCAAAAGGAGCTGTTCCTTTTCTGCAAGAAGATGGCAGATTGTATCAGAATCTTCTTGCAGACAAATATCTGCGATGCCTTGAAGCATACTGTTCACTTCCAATCGAAGCGAATGATACTCATTTACATCTGTTGAGTCCCAATCCGCAACCATTTCACCAAGCAGTGACAATTCCGTTATGTGCAAGTTTAAGTCATGCACATTCTTTCGCCACTGATGCAGTTCTGCATTTCTACACTCAATCTCCTTTCTGTCGCGCCATTCAAATAGGCCGATAACAATGGTACATCCTACGATGACGATGGCAGTCATGATGCCTAAAGCCATCCATCTACAGATATGCCCGGTCTGTTCTTTGCGTTCCATGTTGTTTACTTTTTACGTTTCTATTACTTCATTATTGCTTTGCAATAACATTTTAATCGGCAAAGATAATGGCAGGAAGTATCAAAGACGAATATTTATATATATTATAACAACTTTTATGTAATTTCTTGGTAAAAACAGCATATCGTCAAGATAAGAGCCATTATTGAATAATAACCATTGGCAAGAAAGCCAAAAGCTGATAAAGTGTAGATTGTGAGACTTAATCGAAAAAGGATGGCAAGAGTTTCAATCCTACCATCCTTCTGAATCTTATTGAAAAGTCTTTTGCGTTGTCAGCTTTATCAATGAGTAAATGAGAGAGTCGTTTACCTAACTCTTACACCTTTACCATTCAGAACTTCACCTCTAATATCATCAGTTTTACATAAATACAAGTCGTAGCCAATGGCTGTAATATCGCAATATCTTGGAGGAGTAATGACTTTTCCACTTAGTGACATCAATCCATACCAACCAAGTTCTGCTTCATATTTTTTGCAATTTGCAGTCTTTTGATAAGGTGTTGGTTCTGCTTCTGCCGTTTCACCTGTTAAATTACCCTCATTATGCAATTATCTCAAAAAATGAGAGAAATAGCGAGTACTTATGGCTGAGAAACGTGAAGATTAACACCGAGAAGGACATCTTTGATTCTCGAAATGTAAATATTCATAACTTTCAATGTGTTTCCTACAAAATCGCCTTTGGCTCATGCGCATAACAGGTGAGTATGAAATATGCAGGCTATATATCTACTCAATCCTTGAATTACCATTCTATTAAGGTTGCTCTACCGCTTAGAGGAGGCTCACCGTATAATCCTCTTTGGTTATTCAATTGTGTTTGCAACTGTAATCTTTCTGCCTCTGTAAGTTTTTGACCATTTGGATAATATGTATCATCTAATTCGATATAATTATCTGTCCTTGCGATGTAAGGCAAATAACGCTCATTTAAAAAATAGATATCATTATAAGAAAGAGAGTAGGTTTTGGCAATAGAGTAATTGCCTGTTTTCATAATGGTGTTTCCAGAGCCGTTTGAATAATCTGTAGATGCAGCCAATGTTATCGAAAAATAGTCAAAACTTCCCTGCATAGTGTAATTTTTAGTAATTTTCGTAAAGGCAGATTTACAGTTGCTTTTTACATTATTAAGATTGATTGTTACATAATCATCTCGATCCTTGCGCTGTTGTTCATTGAACATTCCGGCAGCATTGCAAAAAGCATGGAGGAAGAATCGTCGAATCTCATCATCTGATTCAGACTTCAATGCGGCGGGAACATTAATGAACTGTCCTCCTTGTATAAGGCCGTAACTACCACTACCTTCAACAGCAGATTCATTCATGTGCACTGTAATGTTGGGTAGTTTTATATCAATAGTTCGTTAAAATTTGAGAT
>NZ_QUCG01000108.1:0-7784 GCF_003473645.1 Prevotella sp. AM23-5
TAGGGCGGCTAGGTTTCTGGCGGTGGTATCATCTACTCAGGAGATACGGGATGGGACCGCTTGGCCCCCTAACTCTTCCTCGTGGCGGCGTAGCCGGCGATGGCTGCGTAACAGATGAGGGGGATGAGGAAGGCGAGGGACATGCTTTGCGTGGTGTCGGCTATGTAGCACTGGCGGTCTGCTTCTCTATATGAATGCTCTCTTCCGCATAGTTGATAAAGAAACTGTTCACACCCGTCTGAGCTGCCACATAGAGGAATAAGGTGAGCATGCCGAAAGCGAATGCCATCGTCTTCATCGGCTTCTCCTCTATCTTCTCGTTCGTATCTGCCTCATGCGCTCTTCTCGGGTCAGGCAATGTTATTCTTGACAGGATCAATGCCACTGAAAGCACGAAGATACCCACCAGGGCGTATGGAATGGCTATGTTGACACCAGAAAACTGCAGTTGTCCGCCAACCAGTGGTCCCACTATCCAACCAATGCCATTGAGAGATTGTGACAGATTGATTCTACTCTCTGCCTTATCGGGATGTCCCAATACCGTGGTATAAGGATTGGCACTCGTCTCCAGACAGGTTAAGCCGCATCCTATCACAAACAAGGATAGTACGAAGAAGTAGAAGCTGTTGATTTCACTTCCAGGATGCCATGGGCAAAGCCCCACATGAAGAAGAGGCTGCTGATAATGAGGAAGGGAACCAGATAGTTATGCCCTTCGTATCTGAAGATGGATGGCTTCATCATGATTCTCTGCAAATTCCTTACTATCCTTTACAACCAGGGCAAGATAGCCACCGCCACCTGCGCCCGGCATCTTCCATGCCAGCACATCATCCAGAGCACTGTAATGATCAATCATCGGCTGCACACTCGCCTCCGGTTCTATCACTCCATTGATGGATGGATTCACCATGCCTGGGAACATGGCTATCTGGGCTTCGAAGGATGCCTTATAGGCTGCTACAAAAGCATCAAGATTGTGCGCAAGAATGGCATTCCAGCATGCATCGGCAGCATCGGCTAAAGCCTTCACCTTTGCAGGAGTAATATCCTTGCCTTCTACCACACTGCATCCCGAACGTCGTGGCTGCATCGGTATCATCACAAGGTGGTCTTCGAGAAAGCGGAGAGTCATCTCATCCTGAGTGCTCTCTATCTTCTCTGGCCAGAAGTTGTTGTCATAATAATGTCGAGCCAGACCTGGTACGCAGATTCCGATGGAATCCTGGGCACCGGAAATGATGCCGTCGTGGCGCTCCGGATTGTTCTCGAAGCAGAAGACCAGACGGGCGAGCATCTCGGGATCCATCTTTGGGAGCTTCACCGGCCAGATCTTCTTGATCATGTTGCGGGTGGATGTGGAGAGACCACATCTGTCTCGTACCTCGAAGGTTGGATCCAGAGATATGGTGATAGCCCAACCTGGGTGATGCATGCTGACGTATGGCTGGTCGATCCAGGTTCCTGCAAGATCCAGACGGGTTGGGATGCCCGCATTTTGTGTCGTATTATCAGAAGCAGTCGATAAAGCCTTCTTCAAATCGGATGAAGAACGTGCCTTCAAGCCTTCATGAGGTGTGCGCTGAAGTTCGACATACTCAATGCCTCGTTCTGCACAGATCTTTCGCTTCTCATCAGAACCGCCTTCTGCATTTACAACAAACACATTAGGCTTTACTTTATCAAGTGTTGGGAGGAAGTCGATAACTCCACTTCCTTCATTGATATACGCATCCTTTACTGCCTTGATGTTCTTGACCATGAAGAGTCGTTCTTCCTGTGGGAACATCGGTTTGCGATGTTTGTACTCTAAATAGGTGGCATCGGAGCCGATGCCGACGTAGAGGTCGCCATAATGTGAGGCCTGCTGGAAGAACTCAACATGCCCGGAGTGGAGTAAGTCGTAACATCCACTTACAAATACTTTTTTTGCCATAAACTTTATGATATGATAACTCTGCCAGGTATGATCCATCCTGACCTGTAATACCCGTAATAAGGGCTACTTTTCTATTATTATATTTATTATATTATTTTTTTCTTATTCTTTTTCGAAAACCTACCCGTCCTTCTTTACCGTTAAAGAAGTTTTTGCTCTAAAATCATCCCGTCCTTCTTTACCATTAAAGAAGGCTCCACCTCTCACCCCAGCCCTCTCTCCTCAGGAGCGAGGGAGGAAACCGCCCTACTCGGTGCTCGGGACCGCTACGCTCTAAGGTTGGCGGACCATCAAAGGTCTGCGCCAGGTTTTGCGGGATGGAACCGCCTGGGGTGGAAACGGCAAGAGTGTTTGGCGACTGGCGCAGTGTGGCGAATCATAGCGTCTTTTTCTTAGATTTCTTCATAGCTCAAAAATTTAAGAAACATTTCCGTTACTCTTCTTTTGCGAACTGCCTTGAAAACAAATCACGTATCTGCACACAATATTTGTGAGCAGCCATCATATAGATAGCAACATCCTTCTTCTTATTACTCTTATCGTGAATAATAGCTTCAATGCTATACCAGATATCATCCATCAACGTATGAAGTTCAAAGAGATTAGTCTTATCAAAAAACACCTCATACTTTTTCAAAAGATTATTAAGAACCAATAATAAGTTCAATGCATTGTCCTTTATATAAGTAACAACATCTAAAGACGATAGTTCAGATACTTCTTTTTCATTAAGTGGCAATATTTCCTCTTTACATTTAGAAGAATAATCTACGATATTCTTCAACAGTGTGTCGAGAAGTGGCTTAGAAGTGAGAAAAGGATTTTGGCTTACTTCCAACTCTTCCCAATCACTCAATATCTTAATATTCAACGAAAGAGTATTAACGAAAGACTGCAATTTATATGCAACTTGTTGCTTTTGTAACTTCTTCAATTTATCATCAGCCTCTGTTACTTTATTCATCATATTCTCCTTAGCTGTTTCCAACTGATTTTTGAAGCTAAAGCTTTGATTCACGCCTAACACTACAGGTAGAATTGTACATATAGCTGCAATTACAGCAAGCCATATGGAAAGATTCTGATCTGCACTTATTTGCTGATGCTCTAACAGCTCCGAATTCTTAACTATGATAGTATCCCACTTATTGAACAACTTGTTTAATTCAGGATAAGGCTTATTTTTTGTCGAATCCATAGAACTACGTAGAGCCTTCTCCTGTATATTCAGCTGCTTGATGGATTCATATTCATTGGTTGATTTTTTCATGTTACCAAAAATAAAGTAACCAAGAATAAGAATTCCGACAATTAAAGCACTCATAAAAACTCCACTCCAAAAAACACAAGACTGACTTTTAGTTTTCATTTTCTGTTACGTTTAAATTTTTTCAATACAGGATAATAACTGTTTTGGCTATCTATTTTTAAAGAATGCCCCATAAACCATGGTTCTACATATCTACAATCCAACAGCCTAGCTTTTACAGCAGACATAAATGGTTCCCTATGCAAGAATAATGTGTTCATAAATTGCTCATCATGAGTGAAGAATATAAGCTGAAGACAGTTTTCATTACCCAAAAATGTTTTAGCACCTTGTGACAAGACCTCGAAGAAACGATAAAGAAGCTTCTTGTTCTTGTAGTCATTGGCATAAAATATATCATCAAAAATAAAGGGGAACAAGAATTTACCCTGTTTCATCGCTTTAAAATTGAATGCAGCCAATAAACAAAGAGAGAACAATCTAAATCTAAACGTATTAAAATATTTATTAACAGAAACTTCATTCACAGAAATCTGAATACCAAAATCAGCAATGACAGCACCAGTGGTTATCTTATCAATCTTTAAGCTCTCAGTTTCTTCAATGAAAGGTTTCAGGGTGTCTTCTATTAACTTCTTGAAGTCCGCATCCAAATATTCTTGCAGTAACTCAGAAAGTAATCTTTTCAAAGTACTGTGAACAGCATCCAGTTGCTGTATTAAGTCATCAAAATCAATTCCTGCCGGTTTTGAATCAAGTATCTGTTTCTTATCCAAAAAACTTTGCACCTTAGTAAATATATCACCTAAAGGAAGAGGCCGTCCAGCACGAGCAAGGATATTATCAAGCGACTTCGAAAGACTAACAACCTCAGCGTGGATTATACTTAGAGTAATACCCTGGTTATTATCAGCCCCCACAGAAATTTTCTTCATTTTTTTCTTAAGCGGCTCATCACTAATGTTCGTATCTGCTTTCTGTTTTTGTAGAATCTGTCCATATCGTTTTAAATTATTTCTAAATCGATTAATGGAATCAACATATGTAATATCAGAAGGCAACTTCTCGTTCAACAGCTCAACAATCTCCAGCAAATTGTTATTATCTTGTTTTACTTCCAAAAATTGTTTCAACTCATCATTCAACTGATTGAGCTTTTTCCTTGCATTGTCATTAAGAATCAAAGAACACTCACTGATATAATTTCTTATCTCGACTTCCTGCTTCGTAAGAGGTTCTTCTGTAACCATAGATTTAATTTGTTCCAACTTTTGCTTTATATCAGAATAAAGACCTGTATCTTGCACAAAATCCATAATGTCTTTTATACCCAAAGCATAACAAAAGAAAGGAACCCAATCTATAACCTGCGTATTAACATCAATTTGAACCATACAACGCGACAGTTCATATATGCTATTCTCTGAAAAGAAAAACCTTTCTACGCTTAAGCCTGTATCTTCAAAAAAACTTCTTGCATCAGACAAGGCAAATTCCCTGGTTTGCGTCTGAAGACGAATTTCGGGATCCTTTCCCCAAGTTCGATTCACATACCAAGTTAAATCCTGGATATTGCGATAACTGGCTTCTCCTATCTTACCAGTCATTACGTATTCCATGGAGTTAAAAAGTGAACTTTTACCTGAGCCATTATCACCGAGGAGAAACAAACTGTGCATATTGCCATTCTGACAAAAAGGAAGTCCATAGTAACGTACTTTTCCCGTCAATGGACCGAACTTACGATAATTATTGAGATAAAGATATTTAAATCGATAATCTCGAATCTGAGAATGAGCAGTCTGTAGATTATTTGCTGGTGTTAAATTTAACAACTGATTCACACGATCTTTCAATTCTGTCGTATCAGGCAAAATATTCAATACATCTAGAAGGCGTTGAAGAAATTCAGACTTTTCCTCCAAAGCGCCTTCTAAAAGTTTATATTTATATTCATTCATCGAACTTTGAAATATTTAATAGTTCAATCAATCGCTGTTTAACTTCATGAGCCGAACAATTAAGAATTCCTTGAAAAGAATTATTTATCTTCAACCAAGAAGCACAACCCGTTTTATCCATAAAGGGAGACTTGTCACTTTCTACCCAATTTATATAGTCTTCATAATATTCTTCGTCAAAATCATCTAAAGTAGTATGATTTTTGTAATACGTCCAAAGATTCAGAGGTACATCTAAAAAAGAAACCTCATAAAACATTTTCCGATCCTGAAGCTGTTCATTTATCGACTCATATATATCATTTAAATATTTATAAAGCTTCGAATTGGTATATTCCTGTTCATCCAAACCAAAACGGAAATCAGGGAAACGAAGAAATATCTCAGAGAAGAGCTTTGAAAGCTGATTCAATTGGGAAAGACTACCATTATCCTCCTCTATCATTTTTACTAGCTCTTTCTTGCCTTCTTTTACTAGCCTTCTTAAATCTATATTTTTATCTAAATAGAAGAAATAGTTGAGCAGTTCTCTTGTATCATCAGAATCGCCAAAGATCTTCTTATCATAAGCGATAACGAATGATATTATATTATTCATTTCTTCCAAGACCTTACCGTCCAATACACATCCGCTGCTTAGTCGTTGCGCATAAGTTGATGATGAGAAGGATAAATTTCCAAAGTTATCCACCTTGACGATTTCTGAAGTAAGAGCATAATCGACAATACCAACATATTGACCATCTACATCTATTGTAATGGCATACATATTAGTTTCTCTATCGAAAACAGGAACCAGCGGAATACCAAAAATGTCCTTGTCTAATATTTCTTTTTCTGCACATCCTCTATCCCTCTGCAAGAGATAAATAATGGTAAGAATGTACTCAAAAGAAGCTCTCGAGATAAATTGAGTATTTGACAATTCAAAACATCTTGATACGATACTGAGAACAATACGAAACAGTTGGTCTTTATAGACATCTTCATTCTCACCAGAGCGGAACAGTCTTACCCATTCACTATAGACTCCTTGACGATTTCTTACGTAACCCGGTACCACCGTTCCCTTATCAATACGCTCGTCAATACAACGATGCACTAATCTACTTAACTCCAGAGTAGAGAAAGAACTACTTGAGCCCAATCGATTGATCATTGAATTATAACTTTCGCCAAAACTCAATCTCTCATAATCGTCTCGTCCCTTGTTACGAGACTCAATCTCTACCTGCCAATGCATAGCACTAAATATACTCGATATCATTAGCGAAACACTCTTCGTCTGACCATCTCTAAGATTGTCTAGTGCTATCTGATAATTATACTGTTGGACATAATCAGATGGTATGATAGAATCTCCTCCGCTAGAAATACAAAAGAAGCTTCGATTACTCTCCAGACAATCTATAGATTCCAGTATTTCCAAAACTTGCTGAGACATATCTAAGCCAAAAAGATATTGTATATCTTCCAATCTCATATAGAATCTCTTATCTATTACTTCATCCTGCATGGCAAGCAAAAGATTTTGACGCAACTGCAAGAAATGAGCAAAAGACAGCAAGTAGTTAGAGGTCATCACCATGGATTTATACCATTGAGATCTATTATCATTGAAAGATCTTGCATTCTCACGTGCTTTCTTATAAAGTAAATTCCATACTTTCAAGAGTTCTCCTACAAACATCTGAGCATCTTCTGTAATATAGTGCTCTGGTATCGTATAAGGAGATATTGATGCAATGCAAAGACGCTTACCCTTCTTAAAGAAACGCAACTTAGAGAAATCTGGTACAGCTAGTCCATAAGCACTATTACTTGTAAGATAGTCCGTGATATAGGTAAAAGATGTATTCTTTGTATTTTTCTCACGATAGTAATTACTTACAGAATAATAGTCTATAGCATCTTCTGAAATAGAATGAGACACAGCTTCGGTTTGAGCTAAGCGCTTCAAAATTTTCTCTATATCTTCATTCTTAATCTCTTTTTTGAAATCTATATAAAATAGCGGATATTCCACATCATACGGTTTACCCAAGTCATAAAACTTCGAGATAATCGTATCTACATAGAAAGGTATCGCCGATTGGTTAATGATACTTGTACCTTCGACCAGAGCATTAGCTATCAATTTAGAGTTCAGCGCATCAGTGGTTGTCACAACAGGCGCAGCTTCTATAGAATCAAGATTTTCTTTTATATTACTAATCAGAGCCAACACTTTTTCAAAAGTTGTGCCATGATAGATTGCTTCATCTGCAACCAAAACCTTATTGATTTTGTTCCAATCCAAAAATGGCAAAGCAAGCTCGGTAACGATAGGAATACCGTTACTATCAACACCATTTTGACAAACCCATTCGAGGAGTCTAGGTGCCTTTCGAGCTATAGCTACATGCAGAAAGTCTTCCTTCCCAAAATACCCTTCTCCCCAAATTTGCAAAGCTACATCCAGGTTATTGTAATCTTGTAGAAAACTATAATTCTGCCGGTTGTTAATTGGCATCATAAGCTAAAAGTAAAATTCTCGGTGCAAAATTAATATATTATTTGCAATTTCGATTATAAAATTGGTTAACCTAAAATCCGCAACTATCATCCAATA
>NZ_QUCG01000109.1:0-7703 GCF_003473645.1 Prevotella sp. AM23-5
CCTATACGACTGAGGAAAGTGAGAAACTGGAGGTAAGGGCATTGGCGGAGAAACTCGGTGGCGACATGGAAGCCGCCATCCGACAGCTTGCAGAGGACAAACAAGAGAACAAATGAAATTCATTATCCACTTAATCCAAAAGTAAAATGAGAACAAAAGTAATCATAACAATCTGCCTGTTCCTGCTGATGGCGGGAAAGGCAAGCGCACAGTGGTCTGTCATAGATCCTACCAACATTGCGCAGAGTATCATCAACTCGTCCAACAACATCGTCCACACATCTTCGACGGCTCAAAACATGCTCAACAACTTCAAAGAGACCGTGAAGATTTACGAGCAGGGCAAGAAGTACTACGATGCGCTGAAGTCGGTGAATAACCTCGTCAAGGATGCACGCAAGGTGCAGCAGACCATCCTCATGGTGGGTGACATCACGGACATCTACATCAACAACTACCAGAAGATGATGCACGATGACAATTTCTCCGTGGAGGAACTCTCCGCCATCGGCTTCGGCTACACCAAACTGCTGGAGGAAAGCAACGATGTGCTGACAGAACTGAAGAACGTGGTGAACATCACGACCCTTTCCATGACGGACAAGGAGCGAATGGACGTGGTGGAACGCTGCTACTCGAAGATGAAGCGTTACCGCAATCTTGTGAGCTACTACACCAACAAGAACATTTCCGTGAGTTATCTGCGTGCCAAGAAGAAAAACGACCTCGACCGCATCATGGGACTCTACGGCAAGTCAAACGAGAAATACTGGTAGCCTATGGATTTCGAGAATCTTCACCAGATACTGCGGTCCCTGTATGACGAGATGATGCCGCTGTGTTCCGACATGACGGACATTGCCAAGGGACTTGCAGGACTTGGGGCGCTGTTCTATGTCGCCCTGAGGGTTTGGCAGTCACTGTCAAGGGCAGAGCCGATAGACGTATTTCCGCTGCTCCGTCCGTTTGCCATCGGACTTGCCATCATGTTCTTCCCGACCATCGTGCTCGGTACGCTCAACAGCGTGATGAGTCCCATCGTGCAAGGTACACATTCCATGCTGGAGACACAGACCTTCGACATGAATGAATACCGGGCGCAGAAAGACAAACTGGAGTATGAGGCGATGAAACGCAATCCGGAAACCGCATACCTTGTGAGCAACGAGGAGTTTGACAAGCAGCTTGACGAACTCGGCTGGTCACCCGGCGACGTGGTGACAATGGCAGGAATGTATGTGGAGCGTGGCATGTACAGTATGAAAAAGAGCATCCGTGATTTCTTCCGTGAACTGCTGGAGCTGCTATTTCAAGCCGCTGCACTGGTCATAGACGTGCTGAGGACATTCTTCCTCATCGTCCTGTCCATCCTCGGACCGCTTTGTTTCGCCATATCGGTATGGGACGGATTCCAGTCCACGCTGACGCAATGGTTCTGCAGGTACATACAGATTTATCTCTGGCTACCCGTTTCGGACTTGTTCAGTACCATCCTTGCCAAGATACAGGTGCTGATGCTGCAAAACGACATCGAGGCATTGCAGAACGACCCGAACTTTTCCATTGAGGCAAGCAACGGTGTTTACATCGTTTTCCTCATCATCGGAATCATAGGTTACTTCACCATACCGACCGTGGCGGGATGGATCATACAGGCAGGTGGCGGCATCGGCAACTACAACCGGAACGTGAACACGGCAGGCTCACTGGGCGGAAGCATCGCAGGAGCAACGGCTGGAAATGTGGCAGGACGTGCCGGAAGGCTCATCAAGAGCGGATTTAAGAAAATATAGTCATTCATGAACAATACAACGAAAAGAAAAATGGAATTCAAGTCATTGAAGAATATCGAGACCTCGTTCAGACAGATACGCCTGTTCTGCATCGTCCTCGTCATCGGTTGCGCTGTTGTTGCAATATGTTCGGTGGTGTTCGCATTCCGATTTGCGGAGAAGCAACGCGAGAAGATATACGTCCTTGATGGAGGCAAGTCACTGATGCTCGCTCTCTCGCAAGACCTCTCACAGAACAGACCTGCCGAGGCAAGGGAACACGTGAGACGCTTTCATGAGCTGTTCTTCACGCTCTCTCCCGAAAAGAGTGCCATTGAGCACAACGTGAAACGAGCCTTGCTGCTGGCAGACAAGAGCGCATACAACTATTACCAGGACTTTGCGGAGAAAGGTTTTTATAACCGACTCATTGCAGGAAACATCAACCAGTCGCTGCAAGTTGACAGCGTGGTCTGTAACTTTGATAACTACCCTTATCAAGCCAAGACCTACGCACGGCAGGTGATACTCCGAGAGAGCAATGTGACGGAAAGAAGTCTTGTCACCGTATGTAGGTTAGTGAATGCCACACGCTCCGACGACAACCCGAATGGTTTTACCATTGAAGGTTTCACCATTGTGGAGAACAGGGACATCAGTACAGTAGAACGATAAAAATAGCAAGAATGGAAAATCCGATTAAGACAATCCAAGAAAAGGTGAATGGTATGAAGGGAAGACTGCGTGACAGGCTGGATTCCCTTCCGCCAAGGGTGAGACTGAAAGTCGTGCTCGTCATGTTCGGCTTGTTTGCCCTCTGTAGCCTTTACATGATAGGTTCAGCCATCATCAACTTCGGAAACGGCAAGACCTCAAATATAGAGGTTGAGCATATTGAGAGTGTAAAGTTGCCCACCGACAAGGGGCAGCAAGTGACCAACCTGAATGAATTGATACATGGAGAAAGAGAAGAATGACAAGATGGAGCCGGATAAGGCTCCAAAGGAAAAGAAGCCTTTGACAGAGGAACAGCGTATCAAGCGTAACAAGATGATTGCCATACCATGCATGTGTCTCGTCTGCGCATTGGTGTTATGGCTCATCTTCAAGCCGTCTGCATCAGAGGGTGAGAAAGGCAGCAAGGGATTCAACATGGAAATGCCCGATGCGGAGAAGACAGATGTGGAGGCGGACAAGCGCAAGGCATACTCCAAGGAGGATTTTGCCAATAAGCAGAAGGAAAAAAGCAGAGCTATGAACACTCTTGGTGAGTACATGCCAGGCATGGACTCCACGGCATCGGGGCAGGACAAGGATTTTGACTTGATGCAGTCTGGTGGACAGCCTACAAAAGCGGAAAGACAGGAGACGGATGCCATCCGCTCGTCTGCCGAGGCATACCGAACCTTGAACACGACCTTGGGCGGTTTCTATGAACAGCCACAGCAAGGGGAAAGCAGCGAAGATGCTGAGTTGAGGAAACGTCTTGATGAGCTGGAGGCAAGCATGATGCAACAGGAAAGCAAGCGTTCCAATATGGACGAGCAAGTTGCCCTTATGGAGAAGTCCTATCAACTTGCGGCAAAGTACATGCCTGGTGGAAATGCCAATGCAGCAAGTCCTTCATCAGCAGAAACTGCAACAGAGGAAAACAAGGAAGCTGTCACCAAGGGCAAGAAAGCCAAGATTACACCTGTAAGGCAAGTTCAAAGGCGTGTAGTCTCGTCCTTGAACCGCCCCATGAGTAACGGGGAGTTTGTCGCCTCTTACTCGGAAAAGGCTTCGGCAAGGTTCAATACCGCCATCGGAAGAGGTGGTGTTTCCGACAAAAACACGATTTCTGCCTGCATCCACGGCAACCAGACCATAACGGACGGACAGGCAGTAAGGTTGAGATTGTTGGAATCTATGCGTGTCGGCAATAGGGAGATACCACGAAATTCTGTCATTGTCGGAGTGGCACGATTGCAAGGCGAAAGGCTTTCCATAGCCTTGAAGTCCATTGAGCACAACGGCATGATTATCCCGATTGAGCTTGCCGTCTATGACAATGACGGTCAGGAGGGCATCTTCATCCCGAAGTCGATGGAGGTTGACGCAGCCAAGGAAGTCGGTGCCAACATGGGAAGCTCGCTGAACAGCAGCATCAACATTTCCTCCAATGCCGGTGCCCAACTTGCCTCCGACTTGGGAAAAGGTGTCATACAAGGCGTGTCGCAGTATATCTCCAAGAAGATGCGTACCGTCAAGATACACCTGAAGGCTGGCTACAGGGTCATGCTCTACCAAGAGGAAGATTAGCCGAAAGGCAACAACATTTATACCACTTAATCCAAAAGTTTAATTAAAAGCAAACCAAAATGAAGAAGACAACAATCATGTTCGCCATTATGCTGGGCGTAGCCTGCACTGCATCAGCGCAGAAGACAGGCAAGAAAAAAGCGCAGAAGTCTGTAAAGACTGAGCAAGTAAGCAATGTTTCTTCCGACCAGGAAGAGAGACTGACCTTGACCAAGGAGGTGTATCCGCAGAAGGAAGAGAACAGCAACCTCTATCACGGCTTGACCAAGAAGCTGACCTTCGACCGCATGATTCCACCTCATGGTTTGGAAGTGACTTATGACAAGACGGTTCATATTCTCTTTCCTGCCTCTGTCAAGTACGTTGACTTGGGTTCAGAGGATTTGATAGCTGGCAAGGCGGACGGTGCGGAGAATGTTATCCGTGTAAAAGCAGCCGTGAAGAACTTCAAAAAGGAGACCAATATGAGCGTCATCACGGAGGATGGCTCATTCTACACATTCAATGTGAAGTATGCCAAGGAACCGCTCATGCTCAATATCGAGATGGCTGACTTCATCCATGACGGTGAGGCGGTGAACCGCCCGAACAATGCGCAGGAGATTTATCTCAAGGAGTTGGGCAAGGAAAGTCCCATGCTGGTACACCTCATCATGAAGTCCATCCACAAGGAGAACAAACGCAAGGTGAAGCACATCGGCAGCAAGCGTTTCGGAATCCAGTACCTTTTGAAGGGCATCTATGTACACAGCGACTTGCTGTATTTCCACACAGAAATCAAGAACCAGAGCAACGTGCCGTTTGACGTGGACTATATCACGTTCAAGGTGGTGGACAAGAAGGTGGCGAAGCGAACCGCCATTCAGGAGCAGGTGCTTCTTCCTGTCCGTGCCTACAACTATGTGGTGCGTGTGGCTGGCAAGAAAACGGAGCAGACGGTGTTCTGTTTGCCGAAATTTACCATTCCAGACGACAAGGAACTTGTCGTGGAGATGAATGAGAAGGAAGGCGGTCGCCATCAGTCGTTTGTCGTGGAGAACAGCGACTTGGTGCGAGCTTTGACAATCAACGAACTTAGCGTGAAGTAACGGATGAAAAGAAGAAACATTGCAATCATGGCGATGCTTGCCCTCACCGCAGGGCAGGCATTCGCCCAACGATGCCTTCCTCAGATGAAAGGCATCGAGGTGAAGGTCGGCATTGCTGACGGTGTATATAACGGCAAGAAGTCCTGCAAGGCTGGCTATTATGCAGGTCTCGGACTTTCGAGCTATACCAAGGGTGGTGACAAGTGGACGTATGGGGCGGAATATCTGCAAGTACATCAGCCTTACCGTGAAACTTCCGTTCCAATAGCACAAATGACGGGCGAGTTCGGTTATTCCTACAACTTCCTTTCCGACAACAGCAAGACGGTGCTGTTCTATATCGGAGGTACGGCACTGGCTGGCTATGAGTCCGTAAACTGGGGCAAGAGAACCATGTCAGACGGAGCGACCTTGCAGAACAAGGGAGCGTTTATCTATGGCGGTGCCGTGGCATTGGAAACGGAAATATACCTGTCGGATGCAATAGCTTTGACCGCTTCCGTTAAGGAAAGGCTTGTTTGGGGCAACAGCACGGGACATTTCCACACGCAGTTTGGCATCGGCATGAAGTTCATCATCAACTAAAACAGTGAGCCTATGGACATCAATGAAATCAAACAAGTGCCTATTGTGGACTTTCTCTATGTTCTCGGCATTGAGCCTGTCAAGTACAAGGCTTCGGGACTTTGGTATCATGCGCCATACCGCAACGACCGCAATCCTTCGTTTCGGGTATCAACGGACAAGAATGTCTGGTATGACTATGGCATCGCCAGAGGTGGTGACATCTTCAACCTCGCAGGGGAGCTCATCAACAGCAATGAGTTTGTGGCGCAAGCCAAGTTCATATCTGAAACGCTTGGTGGCAGTTTCCCGACATCGTTTCCGCATTATCAAAGGATAGCGGAAAAGGCTGTGAAGGCAAAAGGCAATCACTTTAGTGATATTGTGGAAAAGCCTTTGAGTCATCCTGCTCTCAGACAGTACTTGCGTGAGCGTGGCATATCGGCTGACGTGGCGAGCCGTTTCTGCTGTCAGGTGGAATACCGATACAATGGCAAACAGTTCTTTGCTGTCGGTTTCAAGAACAACAGCGATGGCTACGAGATACGCAACCGCTTCTTCAAAGGTTGCGTGTCGCCAAAGGACATCACTCTCATTGGCAGGAACTGCAACGTCTGCCATCTGTACGAGGGTTTTATGGATTTCCTCTCTGCCGTAATTCTCGGTATTGGTCGTGGTGAGGATCATATTATCCTCAACTCGGTGGCTAATATGCAAAAGGTGCATCATCTTTTAGATGGCTATGCACAAGTGTACTGTCACTTGGACAATGACGAGGCAGGCGAGAATGCCTGTGTCGAACTGCAAAAGCGATATGGCGATAAGGTCATTGACCATTCGCATCTATACACAGGTTACAAGGACTTGAACGAGTACCTGATGAGCCATAAGACAAGAAAGTAACAATCATTCAAAAACATCAAGACAATGAAGAAGAACAATAAAATCAAGAAATCAGTGAGCGTGTTGGCATTCCTTTTCGTGTGTGCCGTGTCGGTAATCCTTTCATCGTGCAGCGATGAGCTGGACATTCAGCAGTCGTATCCGTTCAAGGTGGAGACGATGCCTGTGCCAAAGGACCTTGTGCGTGGACAGACCGTTGAAATCCGCTGCGAGTTGAAGGCGGAGGGAAAGTTTGACGGCACCATCTATACCATCCGCTATTTTCAGCATGACGGAAAAGGTTCGCTGAGAATGGAGAACGGAACGGTGTTCCAACCAAACGACCGCTATCTGTTGGAGAACGAGAAGTTCCGTCTTTACTATACCTCGGCAAGCACGGAGACACAGACGCTGACAGTGGTGGTAGAGGACAACTTCGGCAAGTCATACGAAATGGAGTTCAGTTTCAACGATACTGATGAGGAGGAAGAGTTTGCGATAAGTGCCAACAAACTCGGTAGCGTATGAGGTTGATGATATTGTTAGCCTTGCTTCTTGTGTCGGGCAGCTTGTCTGCCCAGACGCAAGGGGCGATAAAGCGAGTTTGTCATGTGTCACGTTTTGAGTTGGCTGTCGCCTGCATCAAGAAGTACGAGGGTCTGCACGGACCGAAGCACCATCCTTATGTCGGATATGGGCACAAGCTGTTGCCTGGCGAGAAGTTTTCTCCAAGAATGACGGAACGGCAAGCCGATGCCTTGCTGCGCTCTGACCTCAGAAAGCTGTGCGCCATGTTCCGTGGCTTCGGTCGTGACTCGCTGCTCTTGGCTACACTTGCCTACAATGTGGGGTGTGGAAAGGTGATGAAAAGCCGGATGTATGCCAAGATGCGAAGTGGCAACAGAAACATCTATCGTGATTATGTGGACTTCAAAAGGTGGAACGGAAAGATAGTGCCTTCCATCGAGCGAAGAAGAAAAATGGAGTATCTGCTCTTGTTTACTCCATAGTATAAGGTTTTATAAAAATAGGACAGTCCTTTTGATTGGGGGCTGTCCTTTGTTCTTTGCAAGCATCGCAGATAAGGAAAAAACGG
>NZ_QUCG01000011.1:0-33653 GCF_003473645.1 Prevotella sp. AM23-5
TGTAAGTACTATCATCGTGCCTTGTAAGTACTATCATTGTTGCATCGTTTTTACGTTAATAGTCTTCGGAGTAACCTTTGCTTGTTGCCGGAAGGATTAATGGTATAAGCCGGAAATGCCTATGTCTTCAGCCGCACAACAGCTGTTGTGCGCTTGCATAACAGCTGATATGCGCTCGCCCAACACTTGTTGTGCAAGTGGATATCATCTGTTGTGCGATATTTTTTATATAATCTCCCTATCCTCCGTTAGGCGTTCCGACGGATTTGCAATCCGTCGTTAAAAAATGACCTAACCTATTTATGTTCTGCGGATTTGCAATCCGCAGCAGGGAGATTGTTATATGTTATGGATTAGGGGGATTACAAATCCCCTGGTTTGATAGGTCGAACCTTTTTTTACGACGGATTTCAAATCCGTCGGGACGCCTGGCGGTGTATGGGACGCCTAGCGGGGTGTGGGACGGCTGGCGGGGGTGGAATTTTCAGGGCACAAAAAAGTCGTGGAATCTTAGAAGGTGAGTCACCTCGGCAACTAAAATTCCAACGACCAGTCTAGTCTAGTCTTCGCAAATTTGTATAATAGTAAATGATAATAATGTCTTATAATAACTAATAAGGGGGAGGAAGTATTCCCAACTTCCTTCCCTCTCTCTTACAGATATATGATTCTTAACTTTTGTATTTTGCTAACTATTTTTGTACCTTGATACAGCGGACAGAGCCGGTAGCATTCCACTTGTTAACATCCATTGTGAAGATGTTAGAACTATAAGTCCATGACTTTCTAAAGTTCGTGTTAGAGAATATTGTTCTACAGTAGGTGTTTGTAATCTTGTCTTTATCAACAAGAAACATTACTGATAATTCTCTTTGGTTTGGAACTCTCCATTTTTTGTCACCTTCCTCATATTTGTTGTAACATTTAAATGTACCATCTACTACATGCTCCTGAGTAGGCGTAACTCCTGTCCAATGCCAGTAGCCCCACCCGTCTGTGTATCCTTCACCATAATATTTCTCATTTGAAATCTTGAACTTTTTGGCAGGTTTATTGAGTGCAGAACGTTCTGTGTGCGCATTCAATTCACCTTGTTCTCCTGATGTGTTCAATGCTTTTTCATCAACATTGTTCAGTGTTACCACAGAACTTTCGTACGTGTAGTACTTGGCAGGAGTTCGGTTGTATCCCACATCGTTTGATTTCAAATTGCGAAGGCAGCGTACCAATTTTGGAGGATAGGCAGAATTGTTATGATTGGTTGCCAAACCTTCTTCAGAGAAGTAAGTGTTCTCATTGTATGTTGAACTATAATACAACATACGACATCCAGGATCATTGCTAGTGCTGAGTGTAGATGTGGCTTTATTGAAGAGTTTAGACTCACCGCTCATAATCTCCTCACCAATCCAGATACCAATATACTGAGAAATTGTAGGGGCATACCAGCGGATTTCATCATCACTGATTTTGCCATCTCCATTCAAGTCTCGGTTTCTAGACATGCACGCTTTGATCAGAGACGTGTTGTTTTTGAGTGACTTCCAGGTGTCTGTTCTTGTATTTATGTCCGCAACCATATTGGCACGTCCATTCCATGTATCGGAACCAGCAGATTGATAGGTACTTCCACCACCATTAACACTAAACCCTTTACCCTCCTCGTCATTGATAGTCTCGCAACCGTAAGCAGTGATGCTTCCAGCTTTGCTTCTGTCATAGAAGGTCTGAATGTTATACTGGGTCAAACCATATTGAGTCTGAGCGTAAACGCTTCTGCCATCATTACTGGTCTTAACCTCATTAGCAACATAAAAGGCACGCTTATCAACATCATTCACATATTGATTCCATGTGAGATTCTTGTAATAGTTCTCACTGATAAAGCATGTTGCATCGACATAATATGATCCTTTATTATAGTCATATCCTCCAGTCCAGATACTAGTTGAATTTGCATTATCATAGAGATATTTCAAGAATTTATCTACAGTGTAGAGATCGTTGGCATTGGTGCCAGGATAACTGCAAGCTGTACCTCTGTTCGTTTTATCTTCGCTGTATGTACTGCTAGAACCGTCTCTTCGGCATTTGATTGCAAACTGAATCCAGCTTGTATCTACATCGTTCTTTTTGCCAACTGTTGTTGCGCCCACGTTGATTACGTCGGTATGATTACCCAGGGCATAAACCTGATAGAAATAGCCTTTACCTGCTTTTTTCAACGCTTGGATATCATTCTGATAGAAGCGCATGACCATATACTCGTAGTGACTGTCGAGTGTCATGTTCTTACCTGTCGCTCCATATTCCAAAACTACGCCTTCGGCACCTGGCTGATCTGCTCCTGATTCTTTCTTGGCTTCTACGATGATTTTATCTACACCTGCTACTGTGATGTTGTAGGTATATTTGCAGTTACGCTCTACATCATAGTTGTTTTTATCTCTAGAACAGTCGCCCAGATGAACATAGTAGGTAACGTCGGCACTCTTAGTAGAACTACTTGTTGTTTCTTCATACTTACCTTTTAATACTACGTATGTACCATTAGCAGGTGCATTGGTAAATTCTTTCGGAATACTCTGACTGTCATCTTCACGTTCTGCTTGGGTGGTTACGTTGTGAACTGCATCCTGAAGATTTTCTGGCAAATAGACTTCGAAGAACTGAGCATCATTTTCCACATCGTTTGGTCGAACTGTGTTACCGATGTTGTTGTTTACGTTCGTTGTCTTATTCCTTCTGTTTCCATCAATCTTTCCTACCAGCGAACCATCTACGGCAATGTTCATAATGTCGTAAGTTTCCAGCTTAAATGAACGGGTAACTCCTGTTGTCTTAGCAGCCTTGATGGTAAACTTTACCTTTGATACGATGCGGCTCAATCGAATAGCATTGTCGCCGCTGGCAATTGTACCTGCGGTTGTGATATTTACCAGATTTCCATCCTGTACCGCACCGCTCATCAAGAATGCACTTGTAATATCAATGCTAGTGTTGTTACGCTTGAAAGTCAAAGCTTTCAGCTGGTCGAGGGTGAAGTCATATCCTCCGGCACGGGCTGTTTCTTCATTCAAGTTAATAGGTAACTTGTTTGCAGCAACAGTACCGCTGCTGGTCTCAACTGGGTATAGACCCGTAGAAATGTTGGCTACTGCATAGATGTATGATTCGCCACTTCTTGTCTTGATGCCAGTTATTTCTGCTTTGGTGTTGTTGCTGGTATATTGATTCAGATTTACTTCACCTTCAATCCCTTTATAGCCCTTCAGATTACCATTGCCATCAAATATATAGATGTAGAGGTTGTCGAGATGACGCTCCTCTGCATCTGTAGCTCGGGAGTTGACCACGATGTCTCTTGGGGAAACATCAGAATAGGCCAACGAAATGGTAACATCCTCGTTGCTCTCGCTGCCGCCCGGGAAGATGTCTTCCGAGCAACTGCTGAGTAAGAGTGCTACTCCCATGAGCAGGTATGCTAATTTCATTACTTTCTTCATATTATGATTCCTCCAATAGTTTAATTAAATGTGATATCTGTAGCAGCCTTCTCATTCCAGTTTGCTACGTAGTATTCTAAGTTGAGATCCAGTAATGCTTCTCCAGAGAAATAGCCATATACAACCAATTCATGATTGCGATAGGCTTCTGGAATCTCAAAAACAACCGATCTTTCTGCAAGCGAAGCATTTGACTTGAAATGAATCGTACCAGTTATGGTCTTGTCTGTCTCACGAAGATAGCTTCTGCAACCTTCCTGTACACCAGTGCTGAGACGAGTCATATAATCCTGGGCTTTTTCTCCGGTATTTTGAATATATACCTTAGGATCGGCAACAGGGTTGATTTTATTTGTTGCAATAGCTCCGAATATCAAATTCTTGGTGAGGTAATTGAGACCATTGAGACTTCCTGTCAATCCTTTAGTATCCTTTTCGGCATCTGTTGCTGCTTCTGGGAATACTGGGCTTGCTTCTGTCAGGGTCTCTCCGTTTACAACAATCTTGGTGACAGTTACACTTTCTGTATCCTTGCCGGTCTTACGGGCAAAGAAGAAGTGGAGCTTGGAAACGGCTCTTACCAATGGAACACTTACAGGTTTGGTAGCTGCTTCGGCTGCATTATCTGCAATGTTGTTTTTTACATTGATGTTTGTAATGACACGTGAGATTGGTAAACCTGTAGCAGGAACAGTAATAGCCTGAGCGCTGCCATCTTTTTTGATACCGAAGTTTGAGTTGAATACAGCATTTTTCAATTCCTGGCGAGTCATTCTATTGCAATTGTTATCGTTCAGAACTCCAATGCTTTCTGCATTGAGCAGGATGAAAAGGTCGATATTATCCAAATCACCTGCTGCTTTGCGCAACAATTTCATACTTACCTGATGTGAACCGGTTTCGTTGAGGCCGGTTTCTGCCTTGAATCCTATTGGTGCTGCAGTTTCAGCGCTGCCGCTTTTGAAAGCCCAAACTCTGATACTGTATATTTTCTCCTCTTCTGTTGGATTTGGGGAAGTTTCGTCTTGCCCGAGCGTTCCGCTGGTACCTGCTGTTGAACCAGCAGGAGCTTTGGCTCTGGCCTGAGCTGTAGGAGTTGATACATTCAGGTTGATGTAGGTATCACTCTTTCCAGCAGCTGTATCTGTGTAACCGTCCGACATACATGATGTTAGTATCAGGGTAAGCAGCAAGGTGGGTGCCAATGCTGCTATTCCCTTCATAATGCTAGTCAGTTGATTCGCACAGATTTTTCTTTTTGCGAAATCGAACATAACTTGTATCTCCTATCTTTTACTTATACTTTTACTTTGTTACTGTTTTATGATCATTTTACTTGGATCCTAAATCTACGTCCTGCAGATTGAGAAGCCAGCCGTTTACCTTGATTTTTGCGACCATGTGGTAGTCTGTATCAGGACTTGGAACGTAGAATACGAGGGTGTAGTGATCCTGGCGGTCGAGGTATTCCTGATCCTCCCAGCCCTTGTCGGTGCGCTCGCCGCAGAGAGCGAGGAACCATGGCAGTGAGTGGTTGAAGATTACCTTGCCTGTGCGCTTGTCGGTGATTACGATTCGCTTGTCATCGTACTCCGTGCTTTCGGTGTTGCGGGTGCTTACATCGTTCTTGCGCTCGAACATTCTGGAAGAAGACAGGTCGTAAACCAAAGCCTTGTCGATTTCTTCACCTTCTACCTGGGTATTGCCGCTGGAGTTAACCACCAGTTTCTCGTTGTAAGGCACGTAGGTAATCGGCTTGTTCTGTTCTACTCCGTTGGCATCCTTTACCTTGTCGCCCTTGTAGTCGAGGAGGGCAGCCGAGCCCTTGATTCTTACGTCGAAGTTTTCTGCAACGAATCCCTCTTGGTCGTTACCGTATGGAAGCATCACGATGCGGTAGGTCTTGGTACATTTCATCAAGCTCAGTTTGCCGGATGTGTCCTTTTTGCCCTTGAAGTCGAGAGATGTCTGGGCAGTGTAGAGAGCGGTGAACTTCTTGTTGTTGACAGAAGCTTCTCCGTCTTTCTTTCCCATTTCCTCCTGCAGGTCGTTGATGGTAGAAACACCTGGTGTGAGTTGGGTGAAGCTGAACTCCATCTCGTCGTCACCGTCGGCTCTGCTACCTGTAGGTTTCTTGTCACGAGCGAGGCAGACGAAGGTATATTTGCCTTCCTGTAAGTCTGTGATGTCCATGCTGTGACCCGTTTCGAATTTGTCGGCTGACTGCGTATAGGTATCGAAGTATTTACCGTTTTTATCGAAAACATAGACGTTGAGGTTTTTCACTTCCTGGGAGAAGGCATCAGCGTTCTCAACATTATATGTATAATCGAACTTGAGCGACACCTTAGGTGCAGGACAATTCGTCAAATCGTCTTTCATGCATGATGAAAGCGAAGAGAGTGCGATGGCTGAGATACAAACCACTTTGCAACCGTTTTTGATGATGAAATGTTTCATATCGTTTGTATTTTATTAATTCTTTTACTTATATCTAGTGTGCCGTAGGGCGTAAGAAGTGGGGTAGCCTCCGGCATCTTTTTTTTCTTGTTGAGTGGTGCTGATTCAGCACGATAGGGGTTCCCGCCATCTGTTGGCGGCAAATATCATCTTTTTCTTTTTTAATCTCCCGGAGGCGGGGTTGCCCCCGGGAGATTGAGAGTATTGTTGTTTCAAGAATTATCTTGAGAGCGGGGGATGGGGTGCATCCCGTATTCATCTTTTATTTCCAATTGAAGTTCTGATTACTTCAACTCGATTGGCTGTGCATTGAGAACCCAAGGGTTGATGCTAACTGTTACATTCATGTAGAAGTTAGGATTCTTGACAGGATCGTCTGGCTCTGGTCCATTAGGAACGTCCTTACCGATTTCGCTAACCTTTGTAACTTTCAAGCGATAGATGCTGTTACGCAATACAGAATATGTATGAGTTGTCTCACTTGCAATAAATGGCTTGTAAGCATTGTCTGAGATAGCCCAGCGGTAGTACATTACACCCTGGCGGTAAACCTCAATCTTGTAGTCCTGGCGGAATTGTGCCAATTTAGCTTCGTCTGTGGTAAGCTTGCCATCTGCATCTGAGATCTTTGCCACTACGTCTGCAGGAGTAATGCTGCTTGTCTCGGTGAATGGGTTAGAAATCGCACCTGTTGCAGCATCATTGTAAATAGCCTGAATGCTGGTGTAAAGTCTTCCGTCATAACGATAGAATGTACCATCCTTGAAGTCTGATGCGTTATTTGCTGTCTCAGTCAAGGCAACCTTAACCTTGAAGTAAACTGCTGTAGCATCGTTTACGTCAGTTGTGGTATTCTCGAAAGCATACTTCCAGCTGACTGGATTTTCTTTTGAGCTAAAGTTCACAAGACCGGCAGCATTGTATAATGTACCATAATCACTCTTTGGCAGAGAATACTTAGGCTCTCCCCATTTCACATTCAATGTCTTGAACTTAGTATCCCAGTTCTGCATGACATAAGAGTTGTTGTTCAAGTTTGATACAGCAAATCCCTCGTATGAAATGCCTGCTACAACATCTGCAACATTGATAGAGGTCGTTGTATTTTCAGCAGGAGTTACGGTTTTTACAGATTCGTCGAACGATGGGTTATCGATACGAGCAACTACACGATCCAATTTAATCTCGTCAGCTGCGGCTGGTGATTTATCAGACTTAGCTGCGTCTGTAAATTCAACCTTGCTATGAGCTGCTGCCTTTGTTCCATCATTTTGATTGAACATAACGAATTTGTTATCTGTAGCAAAGTCTGCTCCACCTGTAGTTGATGTAAAGATAGAAGTAGCTGCAATTGGATTATCTACATTTGTTCTGTTTGCTAAGAAGTAAACATCATACTTCTTACCAGTAGTAATTGCTCCAGTTACCGCAACCTTAATTGGTTTTGTAACACCTGAAGTTGTCTGAGTAGGGGCTGTCTCGAACATATCCTTGGTGATAACCTTGCGGAATACACAGGTAGGTCCATCATAGATATACATCATACCTTCTGTTATTGTACTCTCTGCCACACTACCATTATCTGTGGTAGTTTTGCCGTCTGTTACACTAGTTCTGGTTCCATGACTGGTAGCACCAGAAATCTTCAATGTCATATAGACACCGTCAGCCTGTGACTGAGTTCCACCACCTGTCAAATCATCATTGTTACTGCAGCTTGAGAAAGATAACGCTGCTGCTGATACCAAGCTCATTGCGAGCAAATTCATTTTCTTCATAATCTTTTACTTATTAAGTGTTATACAAATTTTTTAGTTTGAGTTGCGAAATGGACGGGTCTCTCTGACCTCATCACTGGCTTCGCCCGGGGGTAATCAAATACTATTCTTTCTTTTCTTGTTCTTAAATTAAATTTTTTAGTTTATATTAATATTATTGTTTATTCTTTTACTTATATATAAATTACATCAAGCGTTTATGAAGCTTTTGCCCTTTCAGGGCGCTTTGCTTGCGGCTTGTTTACCCAGGGGGTTGCCCTGGGCTAGGAGCTTTTGCCCTTTCAGGGCGCTTAGCTTATTCCACAATCTTGTTCAGCTTGTTGAGATTCTCCTGAGCACCCTTCAAGCCTCCGGCTACTGCCTTCTGGAAGTACTGCTTGGCAGCTTCGTAATCCTCATTGAGAACGGCGAGGCAACCACGGGCATTATCTACTTCGGCACCGGTGCCAGCCTTCTTCAGGTACTTCTCTGCGCTTACCTTGTCACCTCTGTCGATGGCAGCAAGGGCTGCATTCAGATTGGCGAGCTTATCTTCTGGGAACATCTTCACGGCTGTGTCGAATACATTGTTGTACTCTTCGCTTCCCTTCGGATAACTGTTTGCCACCATGTACATCTCCTGGAGAGAGAGCTTCTGCGGACGGGTATTGATTACTCTGCGAGCCTCTTCGAGGTTGAATGCCTTCACGTCGTACTCGATGGTGTAATCTGTGCGGCGCAAGCTTGGCCAAACCTTGTCAACGAGGAATCGGAATGCCTCACCAGCCTTGGCTGCGAGCGTCTGTTCCTTCTGGTCAGGAGTCATATCGCTGTTGATGATCTTGAGAGCAGCTTCCTTCTGAGGGATGTTGTGACTCTTGATGTACTCCAGTGTTCCTTCCCAATCCTCAGCTGTAGATTCTACCTTGAAGAGCTTCTTGTCGATAGGGTAGGTCTTCAACAGGTAGTTGTAGAGAGCCTGGGTACGGTTGCGGGAAAGCTTGTTGTTGTTGGCATAGCTGCCGTCTGGAGAAGCATATCCGTGGAGGGTAATGGAAGTGATGGTTACATCAGGGTCGTTCTTCACGAGGTCGAGTGTCTGCTTGATGGTAGCCAACTCATTGGTATTGTTACCGAGATCCTTCACGATATCCCACTTGTTGATGCGGAAGTTGAGTCTAGCCGAACCGTTTTCCTGTCTGATCTTCACTGCCTCCGCCTTTGGCTGCTGATAAGCCTGGTAGAGCTGCTGAGGAGTAACGAGCGCCTCGCCATTGTTGGTGAGCAGGTTTTCTGCCAGCAGTTTCTGGTTACATCCGCATGCATCATTGCTGATGGCGAAGTTGGAGTTCTTCATCCAGTCCTGGTAAGGAGTAGAGTAAGCGTATCGGAGCGTCTGTGGCTCCTTGTTTTCACGCTTGGCAACGATGAGCGGGTTCTGGGTAGCGGTCTTCTTGGTACGCTGGTAGTAGATGTATCTCTTGTTACCCATCACCTCCACAGCCGGGAGCTTGAGCGTATCCTCACCTTTATATAAAATAGGTGTAAGGATGAGACCCTTGTTGCTTGCCAGTTTCACGTCATCGAGATTGAGGTCCATATAGACGTTCACCTTATTGCCTTTCTTCTTGATTTCCTTGTTGAGGACTTTCATATCCTTGGCAGCCTGTTCCTGAGCGATAGCGTTAGTGCTAAACAGAATGCTGAGGGCGACGGCTCCAAGTGTCTTGTTTAAAATCTTATATGTATTCATAATCTTCAGTTTTTACTTATTAATATAATAATGTATCATGAATTAGAAGACATACACCAGATTGAGTGCCGCCTTGGTAGGTCCTACGTAGTGATGCGCCTTGTCTTTCTCGAGTTTCTCGCCACACTGTGGGCATTCATATTTATCCGATTTCGAATAAACGTATCCCACTCCGAGTTCAGCCTCGAAGTTCCAATGCTTGGAGAGAGCCCAGGTATAACCGTATGCAACACCTGCACCTACGAACCAACCTTCGTATCTGTAATCTTTCAATTTGGAGAAGTCGGTACCGAGGAACTTGAAGTCAAGATCTACGTTACCTATGTTATGAGAACCTCCGAGGGCGTGGAAGCCGATGAAGGAGCCCATCATCTTATTGCAGAACCAGTATCTAGCTTCTGGTTGAACAAGCCAGTGCTGCCACTTCTTGTTCTTGGAAAATGTCCACGGGTTGTAGTTGCCGGATACATCCAAGGTCCATTTTGGGGAAAGGCCAAATTCGAAGCCGAGGTTCATGGTGCTTGTAGCATCATAAAGGAGATTCGTCTTCAAGGCCACCTTCTGAGCGACGGCTGGGCAGATGAAGCTGCCTACAGCCAGTAGCGCAATTAAAATCCTTCTGTTCATACTTAAAATCTTTTAATGATTTAAGAATGACAAATGGTCTCTCTAGAGAAACGCATCATCATCTTTTACTTATACTTATACTTATACTTTTTTCTTTTTCTTAATTTCCTTTTCCTTCCATTCAATAGGCTTGAAACTAGACTTTATTTATTAAAGAATAGTAAGTCTATCATTTACTCTTCTTCTACTCATCATCATCTTTATCATCTACTCCATTGTTCTTAGATGCCTGTTGGCAACTTTGGGGTTTGATTGGAAGTTCGGGCTTGAAACCGCGAACTTTGTTTTTACGATTGCAAAGATAGCGTCTTTTTCGATTGCTGCCAAGAAAAATGCGCCTAAAAATGCTGATACCGAATAAAAACCGCATAAATGAAACACTGAAAAACCCTGAAAAATGCTTTTTCTCATCTGTTTTTTGCTTTTTTAGCCACTTTTTATCAGTTTTCTTAGAGTTTTTCGATTTTTAGTAGTAATTTTGCAACTGAGAAGAATAAGTTGGTAAAATATCAATGAATTCAGGACTCAGAGGTCCTGAAAGATATGCAAAGTGCCCCAAGCGGGCAAGACTTTGATTATAATAAATATAAACGACTGTTTAAATTATAAGTAAATAGAAAGCAAATAATGAAAGCTAAGAACAAACTTTGGGATTGGTGTTTGCGCTTGGAACATCATTTATGCCCTGACTATTGTGGAGTGGTGGACCGCCGGAGGGTGATTGCCTTCGTCTTTTTGACTCTGATAGAGATACTCATTATTCCCTATCACTTCCTTTTGTTTTACATGATGAAAGCATGGGGGGGGCATGTTCTATAATATAGTCCATACCCTCGCACTGGTGCTGCTGACGTATGTGGTGCTGAAGCGTAAGGTGGTATTCAAGACTGGCATCTCCCTGCTCTATATCCTCGTATTCGTCAAGCTGGCGATAGACAGTATGCTTTGTCTGCACTATCAGGGCGATCGGGACAACCTGAGCGTGATGAGCAATATCTTTATCATGTTTATACTCGCCATTACCGCCCAGAGCCAGCAGCTCAACCGAACCTCTCTCGGCTTTGCCGTCGCTCTGCTGCCAGTGGTAGCGGTAGCCCTCTCGCATACGCAGATTTCCGTGCTGCTCTTCAGCATCAAGGCTGTTCTGGTAGGTTTCCTGATGATTCTGTATGTATGGCTCTATAACTGGGAACCTGTCATTATCAAGGAACTCAGACAGCCCAAGCAAATGAGAGAAGAAGAGAAGAAGGCTCTGCACATGCTTGCCGACCTGAAGGATGAAGAGAAGGATATAGCGGTAAACCTGCTGAGCCGACTGAGCCCGGAGCAGCAGAAGAATATCCTGCACCGTGCCGCAGAACAGTTGAAGACCAGCGAACTGAGCAAGAAGGCTTGGGATCTGGTATGTGCCGACCTTACCAACAGTGAGAGGGTGATCTGCCAGATGGTGCTGGAAGGTAAGATGCTGAAGGAAATCTGCATCGAACTGAACAAGAGTGAATCGAACATCACCAGTCAGCGTAGCCATATCCGCAAGAAACTGAATATGGACCGCAAGGACGACCTTCGACGTGAACTGGAAAAACGCTTCTATGAAGCCAGAAATTCATTGGAAGCATAGTATAAACATAAGAATGCAGAAAGGGTGTGCTCACACGAGCACACCCTTTCTGCATTCTTATACTTTTCCAATCTTACTCTTCCATTCTGAGGAATGCCTTCGGCAGGTAATCGATGAGATCGCTGGCGATGAGGCTTTCCTTGCCCAGGTCCTTGATGGCGAGGTCGCCGGCAAGACCATGAAGGTACATACCTATGCGGGCAGCATCTGCCTGCTTGTAGCCGCGAGCCAGAAGAGCGGTGATGATGCCTGTAAGCACATCGCCACTGCCCGCCGTAGCCATACCGCTGTTGCCCGTAGAGCAGAACTCCACCTTACCATCCGGATGACAGAGGGCTGAGAAATGTCCCTTCAGCAGGATGTAGCCGTGCAGACGGTCGGCAAGCTCGCATGCCTTGAAGAGGCGCTCGGTGCAGTTGCTGCTGGTGATGCCAGCCAGACGGTCAAGCTCTCTAGGATGTGGAGTGAAGATGAGGTTCTTAGGCAACTGCTGCATCCAGGCACGGTGACTGGCAAGGATGTTGAGTGCATCGGCATCCACCACTACCGGACAGGTGCATCTTCTGAGCTGGGCAATTAGGGCGATGGCTGTAGCCTCGCTGGTTCCCAGTCCCGGACCGATGCCCATGGCGTGGTAATCTTCCGTATCTACCGGTTCGCTGAAGATGGTTTCCTCTGTATCCATCTGCAGTACCGCCTCGGGCACGGAAATCTGCATGATTTCGTAGTTTCTCTTAGGCGTATGGGTAATCACCTTTCCCACACCCGTTCTGAGGCAGGCTCTGGTGGCAAGGACCGAAGCGCCCGACATGCCGTAGCTGCCTGCGATGAGGAGTGCCGTGCCCATGCTGCCCTTGTGGGCGAAGTCGCCGCGAGGCTTCAGGAGCTGGCGGATGTCCTTCTCCTCAAGGATGCTGCAACGGCTCTCGGTGCGCTGGATGAACTCTGGAGAGAGTCGGATATCAAGCACCTTGATTCTGCCCAGGTACTGCTGGTTGTCTGCCATCATCATCGACAGCTTCTTCTGCTGCAGGGTGAGGGTGAGGTCGGCACGGATGATGTTGGCGCTGATATTGTAGGAGTTATCCTCGCTCATCAGACCGGAAGGCAGGTCGATGCTCACGATCTTTGCCGCACTCTGGTTGATGTATTTCACCATGGCAGCGAATCCGCCCGCCAGCGGCTTGTTGAGTCCGCTGCCGAAGAGGCCATCCACCACGAGCATTCCCGCCTCGAGCTGAGGAGGGTCGAAGTTGACGGTGACCTCTGTAAACTGCTTGACGCGCTTACCCTCGATGAGTCGTTTCTTGTTGGTGGCACAGTCGGCAGAAAGCTTGTTGTGCACATTGAACAGGAATACACTCACCCCATAGCCATCTTCACTGAGGAGGCGTGCCACGGCAAGTGCATCACCACCATTGTTTCCCGGACCGGCGAAGACCACGACCGGTGTTCTGTTAGACCATTCCTGCTCGATGGCACGGGTGAGCGCCTTTGCCGCCCTTTCCATCAGGTTGAGCGATGTGATCGGCTCATGCTCAATGGTGTATTTATCCAGCTCATGTATCTGAGCACTAGTGAATATTTTCATATATTAATGTATGTTATGTCCGATTATCTGATTAATTTAATGCAAAAGTACTAAAAAAAGTCGATGAATGGATGAAGTTTCACGATTTTTTCGTAATTTTGCAGAAAATATTATATCATCAAGACTATGGGCATAGTAAAAATCAAGGATAAGACCTTCAAGACCTCCATTCCAGAGGCAGATATTCTGAAGAAGGTACAGGTCGTTGCCGACCGATTGAACCAGGATTATGCGGACAAGACTCCGGTGTTCCTGGCTGTGTTGAATGGTTCGTTTATCTTCGCTGCCGATCTGATGCGAATGATTACGGTACCAAGCGAGATTTCTTTTGTGAAGTATGCTTCCTACGAGGGCACCAGTTCTACCGGCAGCATGAAGACTCTGATGGGTCTGAACCAGGATCTTACCGGTCGCCACGTGGTGATCGTGGAGGACATCGTGGATTCCGGCTTTACCATGGCTCACATGATCGAGGATCTGAAGAAGAAGAATCCAGCCAGCATCGAGATCTGCTCACTCCTCGTGAAGCCGGGCAATCTGAAGGTGGATCTGGACATCAACTATGCCGTAATGGAAATCCCTAACGATTTCATCGTAGGATATGGATTAGATTATGACCAAGAAGGCAGAAACCTCCGCGACATCTACACGATTGTAGAAGAATAGGGGGTGAAGCATGTGGGAGAAAATGTTATTGGATATTCCATTTTTGGGTACATACATTATTTTGGCTATGGTGGGAATCCCTGCTATAGTATTCTTATTATTTGTTATGACTCCCAAAGGAAAGCAATGGTTTAACAGTTTAAATTAAGTTTCTGACACAACATAAAACAATTTATATATATTAAGGTAAAAATGAAAAATATCGTAATTTTCGGTGCTCCAGGTGCTGGTAAGGGTACACAGAGCGACAAGATGATCGAGAAGTATGGTCTCGGTCACATTTCAACAGGTGACGTTCTTCGTAACGAAATCAAGAATGGTACAGAGCTCGGCAAGACTGCCAAGGGCTATATCGACAATGGTCAGTTGATTCCAGACGAGTTGATGATCGACATCCTCGCAAGCGTATATGACAGCTTCGGTAAGGATCACGCAGGTGTGATCTTCGACGGTTTCCCACGTACCACTCCACAGGCTGAGGCTTTGAAGAAGATGCTCTCTGAGCGTGGTCACAAGATTGCTGCCATGATCGAGCTCGCCGTTCCAGAGGATGAGCTGATGGCTCGTCTGCTCAACCGCGGTAAGTTGAGTGGCCGTTCTGATGACAACGAGGAGACTATCAAGAAGCGTCTCAACGTATATCATACACAGACTGCTCCTCTCATCGACTGGTATGAGAAGGAGGGTATCCACCACCACATCGAGGGTCTCGGAACTGTAGATGAGATCTTTGCTCGTGTTTGCAATGTAATCGACAACTTGTAATCAAGATATAATAATCTTCCCCGCAAGGCTGCGGGGAAGATTTATTCATTAAAAAAAGAAGAATCTTCCGTTCAAAAGAAGAAGATTCAACGTTCAAATTAAAAAGAAAAATCAATGGCTGAATCCAATTTCGTAGATTATGTAAAGATCAACTGCCGCTCTGGTAAGGGTGGTAAAGGCTCCATGCACCTGCGCCACGTGAAGTACCAACCGAATGGTGGACCTGACGGTGGCGATGGCGGACGTGGAGGAAGCATCTATCTTCGCGGCAACCACAACTACTGGACCTTGCTGCATCTGAAGTATCAGCGCCACTTCTTCGCCGAGCATGGTGGCAATGGAGGACGTGACAAGTGCCACGGCACTGATGGTAAGGACATCTATATCGATGTGCCTTGCGGTACCGTGGTGTATAATGCCGAAACCGGTAAGTTCGTCTGCGACGTGGCTTACGACGGTCAGGAAGTACTGCTCCTGAAGGGCGGACGCGGCGGACTGGGCAACTTCCAGTTCCGTACCTCTACCAACCAGGCTCCACGCTATGCGCAGCCAGGTGAGCCGATGCAGGAGATGACCATCATCATGGAGCTGAAGCTCCTTGCCGATGTGGGTCTTGTGGGTTTCCCTAATGCCGGAAAGTCAACCCTGCTCTCTGCCGTATCCAGTGCCCGTCCAAAGATAGCCAACTATCCGTTTACCACCCTCGAGCCATCGCTGGGTATCGTGGATTACCGCGACCATCAGAGTTTCGTGATGGCAGATATCCCGGGTATCATCGAGGGAGCGAGCGAAGGAAAGGGCTTGGGACTGCGATTCCTGCGACACATCGAGCGCAACTCGCTGCTCCTCTTCATGGTTCCAGGCGATACCGACGACATCAAGAAGGAATACGAGGTGCTGCTGGGCGAGTTGAAGAACTTCAACCCAGAGATGCTCGACAAGCATCGCGTGCTCGCCATCACCAAGTGTGACCTGCTGGACGAGGAGCTCATCGAGATGCTGAAGGAGACTCTGCCAACCGATCTTCCGGTGGTATTCATCTCATCAGTTACCGGACAGGGCATCCAGGAACTCAAGGATGTGCTCTGGAAGGAGTTGAATTCAGAAAGCAACAAGCTGCAGGAGATTACTTCAGAAGATACCCTCGTTCACCGTGACAAGGATATGAGCCGCTTCCAGCAGGAACTCGAGGCTGAGGGCGAGGACATCGTGGAGTATATCGACGAGGATGAAATCGAGGATGTAGATGACTTAGATGATTTCGAATATGAATAAGGAATATCATATCGCTGAGGGCGTCACTGCTTTCTCTACCACCCGAAAGGGAGGAGTGAGCCAGGGCAACTACAGTGAATTCAATATCAATGACTATTGCGGCGACTGCGCCGAACACGTGGCAGAGAACCGCAGGAAGCTGGCGGATGAGCTGGGCATAAGCATCGACCACATCATCCTGCCGCATCAGGTGCATGGAGTAGAGGTCCGTCAGGTGGCAGGAGATTATTTCTCAATGCCTGAGAACATCCGCAAGATGATTCTCGAGGGCGTAGATGCCGTGATGACCAATGAGAAGGGCGTATGCATAGGCGTATCTACCGCCGACTGCATCCCAATCCTGCTCTATGACGAGGAGCACCATGCCGTGGCAGCCATCCATGCCGGATGGCGAGGTACGCTGGCACGCATCGTCCACAAGACCATCCAGGAGATGGCTTTCGCCTATCATACGGAGCCAAAGAAGCTGAAGGCAGTGATTGGTCCGGGTATCTCGCTGGAGCATTTCGAGGTAGGTGATGAGGTGTATGAGGCTTTCGAGCAGGCAGCCTTCCCGATGGAAGAGATTGCCGAGCAGCGCCCCAATGCCGCCTTCTCGGTAGATATTGCCGAGCGTGAGCGCCTGGCTGCAGAAGGAAACATCGTGCAGCCGCTGAAGTGGCACATCAACCTGCCGCTCTGCAACAAGCAGATCCTGCTGCATTGCGGTGTGGCTGAGGAGAATATCCAGGATTGCGGCATCTGTACCTTTGCCCATAGCGACGAGTTCTTCTCGGCAAGAAAGCTGGGCATAGAGAGTGGCAGAATCTATACCGGCATTCTGATGAAGTAAGTTTTCAAGATAACATCCATTTTTCTCTTTTCTATGAACGAAGAGGGAAAAATGGATGTTTTTATGTTTTAAGATTTAATGGTTAAATTTAAAAAATGAATCTAAAAGAATAGAGAATGATTGTAAACAGAAGATTAAGAAGAAGAATCGGGCTGGCTGCCGTCTCGGGAATGCTGATGCTTTCGCTGAGCAGTTTCATGCCCGCCAAGAATGAGTTTACTGCCGCCGAGCAACAGCAGGTGAGCATCGCAACGCCAGGTCTCTTTGCCCAGAGTCAAGCCTTCAATGTTGACTTTGAGATATTCCGTGCCAAGGAATATTCATTCCCGCTTCCTGTGGGCAAGGCTAGCCTTATCAATGGCAACAGCGTGATGCGCATCTCTACTGCCAAGGGCGATGCAGTGAAGGCTATGTTTGATGGTTATGTGCGTCTCTCGCGCAAGACCGAATCGATGGGTAACGTGATCGTGATCCGCCATGACAACGGTCTGGAAACCGTGTATGCCAACAATGCCGAGAACCTGGTGAAGGTGGGACAGTCGATAGATGCAGGACAGACCATTGCCATCGTGGGCACCCGAGAGGGAGAGACCTATTGCGATTTCTCCATCATGGTGAATGGTGCGCGCATCAATCCGGAGACCATCATCGAGCTGAAGAGTCATAAGCTCCGCCGACAGACCGTGCAGTTCCGCAAGGAGGGCAACCGCATCGGCATCAAGGTGATTGGTGGCAAGGACTCCTCCGTTTCCAAGAACGATAAGAATGATAGAAACAATAAGGAAACAAATAAAAAATCGGGAAGCAGCCGTAGCGATCACGCCATGACCCTCGACCCCGACGAGGTGTACGACCCGTTTACCATCACCAACACCTTCCGTCTCGATTTGGAGAAGATAGAGGAGAAGGCATGGGCATATCCATTGCCTGATGCCCGTGTCATCAGTCCATACGGAGGTGCCCGCCGTCACTCGGGTGTGGATTTGAAGACCAAGCCTAACGACGAGATTTATGCCGCCTTCGATGGCGTGGTGGTTGCCTCGGGACCTTACTACGGCTATGGCAACTGCATCCGCATCAAGCATGCCTACAGCTTGGAAACGCTCTATAGCCATCAGAGTAAGAACATGGTGAAGAAGGGTGATAAGGTGAAGGCAGGCCAGGTAATCGGTCTTACGGGCCGCACTGGCAGGGCCACCACAGAGCATCTCCATTTCGAGGTGTCTTTCGGCGGCAAGCGCCTGGATCCAGCCATCATCTTCGACCACAGCAATCACAAGCTCAAGGCAGCCACCCTGCATCTTACCAAGGGCAAGGGCGTAAAGTGCGTGAAGAACTAGAAATAGCGAAAATTACTCCTGTTAATCGAAAAAATCCACCCGTTTGGATGATTAAAAGCCGGTAACTGCAAGTTTTTACGAATTGCACCATGGGTTTTTATCATCTGAACGGGTTTGTATTTAAAAAAATGCTATCTTTGCAGCATCACTTAAAATATAAATGATAATATGAAGAAATATCTTATCACACTTGCACTCTGCGTGCTTACCCTTACGGCAAGTGCACAGGTCTTTACAGCCGAACAGATTGAGAGATACGCCAAGGATAAATATGGTGATAACTGGACAGAGGCTGCCGGAAACCTGAGCAAGGAAGTTGCACTGGACAACAAGAACCGCCTGAACTACCAGGAGGTCATCGCCTGCGCTGGTCAGTCGAAGGCAGAAATCTTCAAGAAAGCCATCGAATGGTTCAACCGCGCATTCAAAAGTAAGGATACCCACGGCGTGATTAGAGAGCAGAATGCTGAACAGGGACTGATCATTACCCAGGCTTATATCGAGAATATCGCCAGACAGAATGCTGGAGTCAACCATTATCAGGTGGATATGATGCCGTATATCCGTGTGGACGTGAAGGAGGAGAAGGCAAGGGTGAGCGTCTATATGGACAGCTACGAAGTGACCGTAAAATCGGGCGGCGGATGGACAAGTGCCATCGCCAGTGTGCTCGCCGCGGCTGCTACCGGTGAGGCGGATGATGACGAGGTGGTGAGCAAGGATGAGGTGTGGAACATCAGTTCCTGCTATCCTTATGTAGAAAAGGACAAACATAAGCTGGCGTCGAGCAAGGCTTTCGTGATGGCTTCGGCTTTCCAGAACTCCATTATCGACATTCTGAAAGAGGCGCTTCTTGCTGATTCTTCCGACGGATTCTCGGACGACTGGTAAATGGGAAGTTAGAGAGAAGTTAAAGGAAGTTAGAGAGAAGTTAAGGGAAATCTATCAAACTCTATATATATAATAAGGTGTAAACATCAAAACCGCTAGTGTATGAAATGGAAGAATATCATGATGATGGTGATGATGGCAGCAGGATGTTGGTTCTCGCTACCTGTCCACTCTCAGAGAATCTCTGTGGGCAAGAAAGGACTGGTGAAGGTAATGAGAACCGACTCCACCTGTGCCCAGGAATTTGTAAGGGATGAACATCAGTCTGTTGCTACACGGAAGACGGCGAAGGCAGCGGGAGCCGCTGAAGGCGTGAACACGCTGGCAAGCTATCTGAAATCGGACGTGGATCTGAACATTCCCGTTTCGAAGGTGAAGCAGGAGAAGACCTTTGCCGTAATCATCGCCAACGAGAATTACCAGGAGGAAGTGAACGTGGAGTTTGCCCTCAACGACGGTATGGCTTTCAGGGAATACTGCATCAAGCTGCTCGGCATTCCGGTAAGCAACCTGCATATCCGCAAGGATGCCACCCTCAACAATATGCTGGCGGAAATCAACTGGATGCAGGACATCGCCAAGGCGTATGGGGCTGAGGCTAGATTCATCTTCTATTATGCCGGACATGGAATGCCCGATGAGAGTAACGGCACCTCCTATCTCCTGCCCGTAGATGGCAAGAGCAATATTCTGGCTACGGGTTACAGTATGAGCAGGCTGTATGCTGAACTCAACGGTCTGAACGCAGCCTGCGTAACGGTGCTGATGGATGCCTGCTTCAGTGGCAGCAAACGAGGCGAGGGTATGCTGGCTTCAGCCAGAGGCGTGGCACTCAAGGCGAAGGCTGAGGCTCCGAAGGGCAACATGCTCGTGATGACGGCTGCCCAGGGTAGCGAGACGGCTTATCCCTACAAGGAGAAGAAGCACGGACTCTTTACCTATTTTCTCCTGAAGAAACTGCAGGAGAGTAAGGGCAAGGTTACCTATGGCGATCTCTTCGACTATGTGAAGACGAATGTGGCGCAGAAGTCGGTAGTGGTGAATGAGAAGAGTCAGACGCCAACCATAGCCGTATCGGGCGACCTGGTTTCCACCTGGCAGGGCATCAGGCTCAATGAAGACTGATGTCTGAAATACGAAAAAATCCCCATCGACTGGACTGCTCCTGTCGATGGGGATTTATTTTTTATTCTCTGGAGAAAAGAATTACTTCTTCTTCTGCGATTTACGGTTGGCTCTCTGTTGGCGATACTTTGCCTTCTGACGGGCAGAGCCGCTTCCGTGAGCACCCGTAATGTACTTCTTCTTCTTGGCCTTGGTCTTCACCTTGTCGTCGTCGTCCTTCTTCGGACCGCCGCCGCCCTTGAAAACCATGCCACCCATGATAATATCGTCAATATCGCTCATATACCTTTTATATTATATAAATTAATGATGGAAGAGGCGAACGTGAGTAAACGCCATGGCGATGCCGTACTTATCGCATGTATCGATAACATTATCGTCACGGATGCTACCGCCTGCTTCTGCAATGTATTCTACACCACTCTTGTGAGCACGCTCGATGTTGTCGCCGAATGGGAAGAAAGCGTCGCTACCTACAGATACACCCTTGTTCTGGGCAATCCAAGCCTTCTTCTCCTCGCGGGTCAGTGGCTCAGGCTTCTCTGTGAAGAACTGCTCCCATACGCCATCCTGCAATACATCCTCCCACTCGTCAGAGATATAGACATTGATGGTATTGTCGCGGTCGGCACGGCGAATCTTCTCCTTGAAAGGCAGGTTCATCACCTTAGGACACTGGCGCAACCACCACTCATCAGCCTTGGAACCAGCCAGACGGGTACAGTGGATACGGCTCTGCTGACCGGCACCGATACCGATAGCCTGACCATCCTTCACGTAGCATACAGAGTTACTCTGGGTATATTTCAGGGTGATGAGCGAGATAATCAGGTCGCGCTTAGCCTCTGCAGTGAAGTTCTTGTTCTTGGTAGGGATATCCTCGAAGAGAGCTGGATCATCGAGCTTCACCTCGTTGCGTCCCTGCTCGAAGGTAACACCGAATACCTGCTTGTGCTCGATAGGAGCTGGCACGTAGTCAGAATCAATCTGGATGACGCAGTAGGTACCCTTGCGCTTCTCCTTCAACACCTTGATAGCCTCAGGGGTAAAGCCTGGAGCAATCACGCCATCGCTCACCTCACGCTTGATGAGGAGGGCAGTAGCCTCATCGCATACATCGCTCAGGGCAACAAAGTCACCGTAAGAGCACATGCGGTCTGCACCACGAGCACGAACATAAGCGCAAGCCAAAGGAGAAAGTTCGAAATCTACGTCATCGCAGAAGTAAATCTTCTTCAATGTGTCGCTCAGTGGCAGGCCGATGGCAGCACCAGCAGGAGAAACATGTTTGAAACTAGCGGCAGCAGGCATTCCTGTAGCTGCCTTCAGTTCCTTGACCAATTGCCAAGAGTTGAAAGCATCCAGGAAGTTGATGTAGCCAGGACGGCCGTTGATAACTTCGATAGGCAGTTCCCTTCCGTCATCCATATAGATGCGAGAAGGCTTCTGATTCGGATTGCATCCGTACTTAAGTGCTAATTCTTTCATCTTAATTAAGAAATGTATTTAGAATTTGGTTGCAAAATTACAAAAAAAATATGAGAAAACCATTTTTTTCGTGCGAAATTCAAAAATAATCTCCCAAACATGACTCCGTTTCAAAAATATTGTGTACTTTTGCCCGCAGTTAGGAATGAAAAATGAAAATTTGAGAAATTAAAGGAATTGAGAATTTGAGGAAGGATAATCACAATGAAAAATGATTTGAAAATCCTCGCTGTAGCTTTGGAGAAGAAGCTAGGCAGGGAACACCTGCAGCACGAAGAGAAGCATAGAAACAACAAGTTGCTGCACAAGGTGTGGGAGATAATGAAAGGAAAGGAGAAACCTTCACAGCAGACACTCAACCGTCTGGCATTGCTTGCCGGATTCCAGAGCTGGGCTGATCTGCAGGGCGCATTGCACGGCACCGATGACGGGCTGACAAACTACAGCGCCGGAGAATAAGGAAATGCAGAAAGGGCATCCAATCGTGAGATCGGATGCCCTTTTTCTGATTCTAATTTTTAATAGGTAACTAAGAAAATTACTCAGCGCTCTTAGCGATGGTCTTCTTCTCAGCGATACGAGCCTTCTTACCTGTGAGCTTACGCAAGTAGTACAACTTAGCGCGACGTACCTTACCGTGCTTGTTCACCTCGATAGAATCGATAGCTGGTGACTCGATAGGGAAGATACGCTCTACACCTACAGTACCTGACATCTTACGAACAGTGAAACGCTTCTTGTCACCATGACCAGAGATCTTGATAACTACACCACGATAGAGCTGGATACGCTCCTTAGTACCCTCGACGATTTTGTAAGCGACTGTGATAGTGTCACCTGCCTTGAACTCAGGGAACTTCTTGCCGGTTGCAAATGCTTCTTCAGCAACTTTAATCAAATCCATTTTTTTGTATAAAATTAAAAATTGTTTGTCGTTCCAACGCAACATGGACGGGCAACACTTCTGCCCAGACAACAGCGGTTACGCCGAAAAGCGGGTGCAAAGTTACGACTTTTTCTCGTATCTCGCAAATTTTCAGTGGGTTTCTTCTCTTTTTCCCCTTCTTTTTTTGTTTTCTTTACTAAAGAAACGTTTTTTTCTCGCCTTTTTCGTCTTTTTCGCCGATTTATTTTGTATCTTTGCATCCCGAAATTAGAATATTGTAAAAGGTATGAAGAAAAAGAATAGTATGCAGATGATGCTTGCCTCCATGGCTCTGATGCTGATGGCAAGTCCAGCCTTTGCCCAGAAATTCAAGGTGGCAAAGGTGGAGAGAACCCGTATATTGGTAGATAAAAAATGGGATGCCCAGCCGGATGCTGAGGCTGCGAAGTTCATCGCCCCTTATCAGCACAAGGTGGATAGCATCATGGGACCTGTAGTGGGATCCGTGGCTCATGATATGACCCGTCATCGCCCTGAGAGCGAGTTGAGTAATCTGCTTTCTGACATCCTGGTATGGGGTGGCGGACAGTTTAATGAGCAGCCTGTCTTCTCGGTGTATAACATGGGTGGCATCCGTGCTGACTTTGCCAAGGGTGATATCAACGTAGGCGATGTGAGCGAGGTGGCTCCTTTCGAGAACAAGATCTGTTTCCTCACGCTTACCGGCGAGAAGGTGCTTGAACTCTTCCAGCAGATAGCCCACCGTGGCGGCGAGGGAGTGAGCCATGCCGTAAGAATGGTTATCACCCGCGACGGAAAGCTGAAGGGCGTAACCCTGAACGGCGAATCTGTCGATCCAGCTAAGAGCTATCGCATAGCCACCCTCGATTATCTTGCCGAGGGCAACGACCAGCTTGTTGCCTTCAAGAGCGGTACCGATGTGGTGGCTCCTAAGTCGAAGGAGAACAATGTGCGCTACATCATCATGGACTATTTCCGTGAGATGAAGGCTCAGGGCAAGGTAGTGGAGTCAAGAGTAGAAGGCCGCTGCGTAGTAGAATAGGGGGAACGAAGCTTTCCGTGGATTTGTAACCCCCGGAAAGCAGATAGACTAACTAAATAAGTACAGAAATGAAACATACATTATTATATATAGCGCTGGCGCTGGCATCATTCACGCTGCAGCCGGCAACAGTACAGGCTAAAGTCCTGAAGGATTCAAAGGTCAAGAAGGAGGCAAAGGCGCAGAAGACTCCAAAGGTAGTGAAGCAGCTCGTGGTGCTCCATACCAACGATACCCACTCCTGCGTGATGCCTTACAATCCGAATCTCGCAGATACAGCTATGGCAAACCGTGGAGGCTACCTCCGCCGTGTGGCAATGATCAAGCAGGAACGCAGTCTGAATCCTGATCTTCTGCTCTTCGACAGTGGCGACTTCTCTCAGGGATCTCCTTACTATTCGCTCTTCAAGGGGGATGTAGAAGTGGGATTGATGAACGAGATGAAGTATGATGCAGCCACCATCGGAAACCATGAGTTCGATTACGGCATGGACAATATGGTGCGTCTCTTCAGGATGGCAAAGTTCCCGATCGTTTGTGCCAACTACGATTTCACCGGCACCGAGCTGGCGGATATTGTGAAGCCATACGTGATATTGCATCGCAAGGGACTCAAGATAGGTGTCTTCGGACTGGCTCCGCAGCTTGCCGGCTTGGTGAGTGAGAAGAATTACGGTTGTATCCAGTACCTGGATCCTATCCAGAAGGCGAACGAGATGACAGAGATCCTGAAGAAGAAGGAGAAGTGTGATGTCATCATCTGCATCTCTCATCTGGGCTGGAATATAGAGGGCACGGATGATACCGAGGTGATTGCTGCATCCCGCCACATCGACCTGGTATTGGGAGGTCACAGCCACAGCCTCTTCCAGACGCTGAAGTACAGAACAGATCTTGATGGCAAGCAGGTGCCTGTAGATCAGAATGGCAAGGGCGCCATCTGGGTCGGCAAAATGACATTGGATATTGTGAAGAATAAATAAAACTTATACAAAGACAAAATACAAAAAGACTCTCCGATCTTTTCGGGGAGTCTTTTTGTATTTTTTATATCATATCATGATATCTGTTATTCCTTGTTGGAAGAAGCATAGAGACCGATGCAGGCTCCGATGAAACCACCGCTCTTCTGGGTGCTCAGGTTGCTGGCATCAACACCTTTGGCGAGCAGCTGCCAGCTGCCGCCTTCCTCGGCATAATAGAAATCATAATATCTGTCGTGACCTTCTACCTTCAGCTTCAGCTTGCCTGCCTTGATAGGGGCTGAGGCGATGGTGACGTTGTTCTTCTCGGCACGGGTCAGGGTAATCATCAGCTTGCCATTCTTCATGGTCTTACCCAACACGAAGTTGTGGTCTTCCTTCTGGAGAAGTGCCAAACCTGCTATCTCCTTGTCGTTGCGAGGAGTGAAGTTGATTTCTGTCTCGGCAGAGAAGGTGCCGTGCTGCTGACGTGCCCAGATGGCAGACATCGGTTCACGCTTGTAGATATTGCCTGGCAGCAGATTCAGGTTCAGCTTGCCGTTTTCTACCTTATAGCAATCTGTAAAGTCGCGGAGGAACATCCAGCGTGGGTTCAAATCCTTCAGACCAATGCCGTTGTCGGCTGCATCGAAGTTATCCACATAGCTGAAGTTGCCCGAGAATTCGTTCTTCGCGGCTGGCTTCAAACCAGCCTTTTCGCCTACCGTAGAAATAGGGGTGTTCTTGGCGAGAATCTCTGGCCATCCGTTTTTCCATTTTACCGGCAGGAGATAGGTGTCGCGACCTGTGTTGTACATATCTTCCTCGTAAGGGCGGCAAGCCAGGAACACTGCCCACCAGTTGCCCTTGCCATCTTCTACGATGTCGGCATGACCGGCACTGGATACAGGGTCCTTGCGGTTAGGATCGAGTCCGGTACGCTGGGTAAGGATAGGGTTGTTTGGGCATTCCTCCCATGGACCCATCGGATTCTTGGCACGCAGGATTACCTCGCTGTGCCATCCGCCCGTACCGCCTTCTGCACACATCAGATAATAGAACCTGCCCTTCTTGAAGAGGTGTGGACCCTCAATCCAGATAGGACGAGCCTCTACATGGGTTCCGCCACGCAGAATCTCCTTGAAGTCGCCCTTGATACTGTCGCCCTTCACGTCGAATTCGAAGCAGCGGATAGCACGCTGTCCCTCGTAATCAGCACCGCCAACTACCGGACCGTTATGAACGATATATCCCTTGCCGTTGTCATCGAAGAAGAAGCTAGGGTCGATGCCATCAATCTTCTTCAGATAGATAGGTTCGCTCCAGCCCTTGGATGGGTCCTTGGACTTGACGAAGAAGTTGCCGGCACCCACATTGGTGGTAATCATATAGAAGGTCTTGTTCTTCTTGTTATAGCTGATGGCTGGTGCGAAGATACCGCCTGATACATGCTGACCCTTCAGAGGCACCTGCGATTGGCGGGTGAGCACATGCCCGGCTGGAGTCCAGTTTACCAAATCCTTGCTGGTAGAGAGCGGCACTCCAGGAAAGAAGGTGAAGGATGAATTCACCAGATAATAGGTGTCGCCCGCACGACAGAGGGATGGGTCGGGATAGAATCCTGCCAGCACGGGGTTGTAATACTGATGACTCTTGTCGATAGGCACATTGAATCGTGCATCGTTGCCTGCATACTTGAAGTAATTGAACTGGGCATTCTGAGCCTGTGCTCCGGCTGCAAGCATCATCGAAAGCGATAAGATTGCTAATTTCTTCATTATGTTCTTTGATTTTAAAGATTATATATTTCAAAATTTATATTTTAAGAAACTGCTGAGAGTTTGTGTTTAGAAACTACAAAAAACAGCGGAAAACTAATGGCTTGTTAGCCTGTTAGAATTTCCGCTGCAAAGTTACCGTTTTCTATATAATCTTTCTTTCTGCAATGTAACCAAAAGTTTTCGCTATGTTTCATAGCCTGTCTTTTTGTTACAGATACTTTTTCTTTCTACTTAAATGCTTTTTTACTCCTTTATGGCAGTCATCATGTATTCTCTTGGTGAACAGCCGTAGAGATTTTTGAACATTGTACTGAAACTTGCGGAATTTGAGAAACCGCAGGTGTACATCACGTCGGTGATGCTTTGTTTGCCATCCTTGAGTAACTTGGCTGCCTGCTGCAGTCGGATATTACGGATGAAACTGTGAGGAGTTTGATTGGTTAGCTCCTTCATCTTGCGATGCAGATGCACTCGGCTGATACCTACTTTCTGCGCAATCATATCCACACTCAGGTCGGAATCGCCGATGTTTTCGTTAATTACTTCCATGATGCGCTGCATCAGTGCATCGTCTGGAGTCTGTATCTGCTTGTGTTCCACCTTCTGCTCCTGACTCTCGTTGCCGGTAAACTTATTGCGCAAAGTGCGGCGCACGGTGAGCAGGTTGATAATGTTGCGGTGCAGAATGTCCATGTTGAACGGCTTCAGAATGTAGGCATCGGCACCGGTCTGCAATCCTTCCAGCTGGTCTTCCTCTCGGCTCTTGGCGGTGAGCAGGATGATAGGCACATCATTGGTGTTAATGTTCGTCTTCAACTTGGTGCAGAGGGTGGTTCCATCCATTTCTGGCATCATGATGTCGCTGATGACAAGGTCTGGCTTATTCTTCAGAATCTCGTTCAGTGCCACCTTTCCGTTAGGATATGTGCGAATCTTGAAGTCGCTGGAGAGCTGTGCTTTCAGGTATTCCTGAATATCCTCTTCGTCTTCCACAATCACGATTTCTGCCTTGGCTCCCTTGGCAGAGGCTTGGGTAGTATCGGAATTGTTCAAGGTTTCGGCTGGTTGGTCATTGTTTTCTGCCAGCTGTTCTTCCTGTTCAGCTTCAGCAAGTTCATTATTCTGCTCTTTCTTCATCTCTTCTTCCTCGATGATCTCTTCTGGTTTGAGATGATCCTTGCCCAATGGAATGCGGATGATGAACTCGCTTCCGTGTTCAAACTTGCTTCCCTTCTCGCCCTCGTTGTTGCGGGCTGAGATGGTTCCGTAGTGCAGTTCCACGAGCGAGCGGGTGAGATCGAGACCTATGCCCGTACCGACGTTGCGGTCGTTAGGGTCGTCAGGGGTCTGGTAGAAGCGCTGGAAGATAGTTTCCAACTTATCCTTCGGGATACCGATGCCGCTGTCCTTGATGCTGATGTAGGCATGGTGGTCGGTGTGGGTGAGCGAGAGGAGGATGTGGCCTGCCGTAGGGGTAAACTTGAAGGCATTCGAGAGGGTGTTAATTATCACCTTGTCGAAGTTGTTGCGGTCTATCCATACAGGAAGCTCTTCGCAGTCATGCTGGTATTCGAAGTCGATGCTCTTGGCAATGGCTTGCTGCTTGAAAAGGTCGTATTCTTCATTGATGAACGAAACCATATCGGTCTTGCACATACGCATTACCATCTGTCCCTTGTCAATCTTTCTGAGATCCATCATCTGGTTGATGAGGTGAAGGATACGTTCCGAGTTCTTTCGGATAATCTCGTAGATGCCTTGACGGTGAGGCTCTTTGTCTTCCTTAATCAGGGAGAGCAATGGGGTGATAATCAGTGTCAATGGCGTACGGATTTCGTGACTGATGTTCATGAAGAACTTGATCTTCGCCTCGCCCATCTCTTCGGCGTGGATGTGCTGCTGCAGGATGAGCTGGTCTTCCATCTGGCGCTTGCGGTGGCGCAGGTAGAGCATGATGGCTGCTATGAGGAGCAGCAGATAGAAGAGCTTTGCCCAAATGCTGGCATACCAGGCTGGGTGAACGATGATGGTGAACTCCTTCACCGGTGTTTCGTAGCCGTTGCAGATGGCCTTGATGCGGTATTTGTAGCTGCCGGGAGCCATGTGCGAGAAGGCAAGTTCGTTCTGTCCGGCTGGCACAGTGCGCCAGGCATCGCCGTTGATGCTGTAGGCGTATCTTATCTGCTCCACATTATTATAGGTGAGGGTAGAGAGCTGCAGGGAGAAGGTGTTGTCATCGTGCGAGAGATTGAACTCCCGTGCCACAGTTACCCAGCTGTCCGTGATGGTATAGCTGCCCGACTCCATGCCTGGGGTCACTGCCTTGTTGTTGACCACGAAGCCCGAGATAACCACCTTTGCCTGCCATGGGTGCTGCTTTACCCGGTCGGCCTGGAACCAGTTGATTCCGCCAGAGCCCCCCATCAGAATCACCTTCTTATCCTGGGTGGTGCATACGGAAGCATCGCTGAACTCGTTGCTCTGCAGTCCGCTTTCGGTATAAAACCTGATGATGCTGCCATCCTTGGGGTTCAGCATGTTGAGTCCGCTGTTTGTACCCAGCCATATTTTGCCCTTGTTGTCTTCTGTGATACTCGCCACACCGTTGTCGGTGAGTCCTTGGGCTGTGGAATAATGTTTAGGCTCTATTCCTTTTCTGAAGTCGAAGCAGAAGGCTCCATCCTCGGTGCCATACCATACGTGGTCTTTGCTATCTACAAACACGCAGTGCGAAAAACTGTTCTTGTTCAGGCAGTTGATGCCCTTGAAGGTGGAAACCCAGCTGTTTCGCTTGCGGTCGAGGCACGCCAGTCCCACAGAGGTGGCTATATACACGTGGTTGCCATCCTTTGATAAGGCCATCTTGATGAGGTAATCGTTGGGCAGGCTGTTGACCTTGAGGTTGTTATCTGCACCATATTTAGCCTTGTAGTTACTTCGGCTTCCGTCTTTCTGCAGGCAGAAGAGACCTTCGCCCATGGTGGCTATCCAGATGTTGCCCTGTGGGTCTTGCTTGATATCGAAGATGCCCACCGACTTGCTGATGCCCAAATCAACAGGGTGGAAGCTTCCGGCTGCATCCATATAGCCCAGACCGTCGGTATAGGTTCCCACCCAGGTTCTGCCCTGCTCGTCCTTACAGAGGGTGAGCACGGTGTGCTGGTTCAGGAAATGCCCCTCTACGCTGCGGGTTGCTATATTAAATAGGTATAGGCCATCCTTGTCGGTACCCACCCACACCTGGTTGCCCTGGTTGATGCTGAGGCTGGTAACGCAGTTTTCGCCAATCACGTTGCGGCTGCCCAGGCGGAAGCCCATGTAGTTGAAGTCGTTTTGTATGTTGCTCTGCATGAACACGCCTTTTTGCAGCATGCTCACCCAGATGTTTCCCTGATTGTCTTCTATGATGCTGGTTACCTTGCTCTTGGCCAGGTTCACCAGTCGGCTGAAGAGAGGGTTATCCTGCAGGAATCCGGTCTGAGGGTCATATACATAGATGCCCAGTCCGTCGCAGCCGATATAGAGCTTGTTATTGCGGCTGATATAGATGTTTTCGATGGGCAGGTTTCCGATGCTGCTGATTCGGGTAAAGACGTTGCTTCCTGCCCTGAGCAGATGTACGCCCTGGTTCTTGCTGGCGAGATAGAGGTTGCCCAGGACGTCCTGCTGGATATCCTGTGCGTCCACGCCTTCGGTACCGGCAAAGTGGGAGGTGACTCTACCGTTTGTTTCCTTGCGGTAGAGTTTTCCGTCTTCGGTGATTATCCAGAGTCTGCCCCGTTTATCTTCCAGGAGTTTGTGGATATATTTCAGTTTTTCCACCTCTCCCTTCATGGCATGGCATTCCTGGGCATCTTTCTTCTTAATCATGATGCCATAACCGGATGTAGCCACGGCTACGTCTTTATTCTTTAGGGGATATACCTGCTTTACGTAGGTGGCGAGTTCTTCGCCTTTGGAGTCGAGCATGGGAATTTTGTGGAATTCGCTTCCTGTAAATTCCAATAAAGAATTATTGGTTCCCAATAAGATATGTCCCTTATCGTCTTGTGCTATGCTATTGATATAGTTGCTTTTAAGACCTGAAAAATTGGACATATCTTTCTTCATTACGGTGATATGGTAACCATCGTAAGTATTCAAGCCATTACGGGTGGCTATCCAGATGAATCCGCTCTTGTCTTGAAAAACCTGCGTGGCAAGATTGCTTGAGAGTTGATTATCAGTATTAAACAGTTTACCACTTTGTGCCCATGCCTGGATGGAGAAGAGACAAACCGTCAGCGTGATGATTAATTGGTTTATAGATTTCATGCTTTGCTTATATTATATTTTTGTTTTCTGTTTGCAAAAATACGCTTTTTTGTTGGAATATCAGAATAAATCTGTATTTTTTTGGGGCGCAAACAACAAAAATACAGTCTTTTTATCCTCATATTCAGATGATGTAACATGGCGTAAAGTATATGTTACATACGTAAACTCTTCATAAAGTATCGGTTACGTAGGATAAAGCTTGTTTTTGGATTTATTTATACCTTTGCGCCATCAATAGTGAGAAATTGTTTTTGCCAACGCAGATTTTTCAGCAAAGCATATTCAGGGATGGAGTACCAACTGGAATGGTCCGGGCTATTATCTTGCCAACGATGCCTATATAGTCGGTCTACCAAGGACATCTACATTCATGGTGGAAAGAAAAACGTGATTAAATAAAATAGAAGGTATGAACAAATTATCATTCGTAGCATCAATGCTGATGATGTGCCTCTCGATGACGATGATGGCACAGAAAAATGGAGCCAAGGCGCTGGATAAGCCTGACCCAAATTTTCAAATTTATCTCTGCTTCGGACAGTCGAACATGGAGGGCAATGCCGCCATTGAAGACATCGACCGAACAGGAGTGAATCCAAGATTCATGGCAATGTATGCCGTGGATGATGTAAAAGCAGGATGGAAGAAGGGGCTGTGGCATACGGCTGTTCCACCTCAGGCACGTCCAAGCACAGGCTTGAGTCCGGTGGATTACTTTGGCAGAAAAATGGTTGATAACCTGCCTGATAGCATCAAGGTGGGAACCATCACCGTGGCGGTGGGTGGCGCTAGCATTGACCTCTTCGATAAGCGTACCTGTAAGGCTTACCTGAAGAAGCAGCCAGACTGGATGAAGAATTTCGCATCCCAGTATCATGGTAATCCTTATGCCCGACTCATCGAGCTGGGCAAGATTGCCAAGAAGCAGGGTGTTATCAAGGGCATCCTCCTGCATCAGGGTGAAACCAACAATGGCGATGCCAACTGGCCTAACCGTGTAAAGACCGTATATAATGATATTCTGAAAGATTTGAATCTGAAGGCAGAAGATGTTCCTTTGCTCGTGGGTGAGACCGTTCAGAAAGATCAGGGCGGCAGTTGCTGGCAGCATATCGCTGTCGTTGATGATATCGCCAAGACCATTCCTACAGCTCATGTCATTTCTTCTAAAGGGTGTCCGCAGCGTGGTGATGGTTTGCATTTCATTGCAGAAAGCTATCGCACCATGGGTAAGCGTTATGCCAACATGATGCTTTCTCTGCTCGGTATCATCCCAGATGCCAACTATCCTCGTGTAGATAAAGAACGCCGTGCCTACGTCAAGCTTCATGCGCCAGAGGCCAAGCAGGTAATCTTTGATATCTGTGGCAAGAAGTATCCGATGAAGAAGGATTTAGATGGCGACTGGTATGGCGTATCTGACCCTCTGGTAGTGGGTTTCCACTATTATTTCCTGAATGTGGATGGTGTACAAGTAGTAGATCCTGCCAGCGAGACCTACTTCGGTTGTTGCAGAGAGGCGAGCGGCTTGGAGGTTCCTGAGGGAACAGAAGGCAATTACTATCGTCCTCAGCAGGGAGTGGCACAAGGTCAGGTTCGCTCTGTATCCTATTATGCCGCCTCTCAGGGAAAGTTCCGCAGAGCTATGGTTTATACGCCTGCAGAATATGAAACCAATCTGAGCAAGCGCTATCCTGTGCTCTATCTGCAGCACGGCATGGGCGAGGATGAGACGGGCTGGAGCCATCAGGGCTATATGCAGCACATCATGGACAATCTCATTGCCGAAGGCAAGGCAGAGCCAATGATTGTGGTGATGGAGAGCGGCGATGTGAAGCTGCCTTTCGTGCCACGTCCTGGCAAGGATGTGGATGAGGAGCGCAAACTGTATGGTGCTTCTTTCTACGATGTCATTATCAAGGATCTGATTCCGATGGTAGATAAGAAGTTCCGCACCTATACCGACAGAGAGCATCGTGCGATGGCTGGTTTGTCGTGGGGTGGTTGCCAGACTTTCAATACTGTATTGAACAATATGGATAAGTTCTCTGCGTTTGGAACTTTCAGTGGAGCGATTTTCGGAGTGGATATCAAGACTTGCTTCAATGGTGTGTTTGCCGATGCCAATAAGTTCAACAGCCAGATTAACTATATGTTTATGGGCTGCGGTACCGAGGAGAACTTCGGCACCGGTAAGATGGTGCAGCAGTTGAAGGATTTGGGCATCAAGCTTGATTTCTATCAGTCTCAGGGTACAGCTCATGAGTGGCTTACCTGGCGCAGATGTTTCAAGGAATTTGTTCCACATCTGTTTAGAAATAAGTAATTGATTCCTCTTTCTAATTTATTATTCCCGAAACTATCTGATGGTTTCGGGATTTTTTTATATATACGCTCAGGAATGTCCCCCAACTTGTTTTTGCATGAAACATGAGTGGCAACAAAAAAAATGACTAAGAGAAAAACTAGTCAACAAAAAGTATGACTAAGTTTTAGCTAGTCAACTGGTTTTATAAATAAGTATTAACCGAGTCAACTCGTCTTATAAATAAGTATTAACCGAGTCAACTCGTCTTATAAATAAGATAAAAAGTGGTCAACCAAAATCGTTAAACCACAACGAAAATGTTTCTAGAGTTAGTAGAAAGTAATTCCTTTAAGGGAAGAGTTATTTCGAACTGTATGGTTAAAAACGGGCTGAAAGCCCAAAAAGGGTGTGCCATAAGTCCATAACGCACTCTTTTTTAGTTTTTCAAGAACACAAGTCCGCCAGGCATCCCGCCGGATTTCAAGTCCGCCAGGATGCCTGGCGGGCTTACGCTCTTGGAGACACATGGTACTTTGGGGCTTTTAGCCCGTCCTCGACTGCCATTATCTGAACTTATGACACGCCCTCTCAGCCCTTTCAGGGCGTATTGGGTAATTTCAACCGTTATTTTCTGTTTCA
>NZ_QUCG01000011.1:33663-74331 GCF_003473645.1 Prevotella sp. AM23-5
TATTTTCTGTTTCAATTTGTTTCTTTTTAGATAAATATTATATGTCGAAAAGTATTTGATACATAAAATAAACTCGTATATAAAAAAAAATATTAATTTTGCAGCGACTTAGTTAATAAATGCTGCATTAGCAAAAAGTCAGTATGAAGATAGAAAACAATTAATAAATATAAATTTTAACCTATTTTCTTATGAGGAACTTAAGAAAGATTCAAAAGCCGTTAGCTTTACTATCCTTTCTCTGTTTATTCCCAGCGGGAATGTCGGCTCAGAGTATTGTAAAAGGAGTAGTAACCGATCCAAGTGGCGAACCTGTTATTGGTGCAACCGTAAAGGTAAATGGTAGCAAAATGGGTGCAGTAACCGATATGGATGGTAAGTTTAGCATTGATGCTGCGCCAAACGCAACATTAACCATTACTTATATAGGAATGGAACCAAAGACCGTGAAGGTAGAGGCGGGCAAAACCCTTACTATCTCATTAAAGGATGATGCCAAGGTAATTGATGACGTTGTGGTTATCGGTTATGGTGTTCAGAAAAAGAGCGACTTGACTGGCGCCGTTGCATCTATCAAGAGTGATGACATCAAGGGCTTGTCTACAACAGATGCTGGTGCTGCCCTCCAGGGTAAGGCTGCCGGTGTACAGATCATCAACTCGGGTGGTCCAGGTGAGGCTGCCGATATCCGTGTGCGTGGTTATTCTTCTAACAGTGGAAATATCAGTCCATTGCTCATTGTTGATGGTTTGAAGGTTGACAATATCCAGTATCTTGATCCATCTATGATTCAGAGCATGGAGGTATTGAAGGATGCCGCTTCTGCTGCCATCTATGGTGCGCAGGCTGGTAATGGTGTCGTCATCATTACTACCAAGAGTGGTGCTGCCAATGGCGGTAAGGCTGAGATTTCTTATAGCAGCAAGTTTACCATCCAGTCTATTGGTAGAAAGGCTAAACTCTTCGATGCTCCGGAGTATATTTCATACCATAAGTACTTGGGCGACTTGACGGATGATAAGTTGAAGGCTGAGGGATACAATGGAGAGAACACCAACTGGTATGATGAAGCTTTTGAAAATAGTTTGGCTCATCAGCACAGCCTTACCATCCAGGCTAGCAATGGTAAGGGGCGTTTCCTTGCCAACTTGAATATCCTCAATAACAATGGTATCGTCAAGGGAGACAAGGATATTTACAAGCGTTTTACAGGTCAGATTAATGCAGACTACGATGTATATAAGTGGTTGAACATCTCGACAAACACCTCTTTCGAGAAGTGGAAGACCAAGGGTGTGAACAAAGGTTATGGTTCTGTGTTGAACTCTGTTGTTTCTGTAGATCCATTGACACCTTGCTACGTAAGCGACCCTGCTAAGTTGCCAACCAATATTTATAACGCTTATCAGAATGGCGCCCCTGTGATGAGAGATGCTGACCATAATAATGATTTCTATGGTACATCTCACTATGTAGAGGATGCTACTGGTAACCCATTGGCACAGCGCGACCGTGTGGGCTCCTACAACCAGGGTATCAATGTACGTGGTACCGTTGCTGCCAATCTCAAGCCATTCAAGGGCTTTACCTATACATCTCGTTTGGGTTACCGCATCACGCAGAGCAACTACCACAACTATGAGCAGCCATATTTCATCAATACACTCTCCAACTCCTCACAGTACAAGATTGAGGCTCGTACCAACAATGGTCTTTACTATCAGTGGGAGAACTTTGCAAACTATTTGAATACATTTGGCAAGCATACTGTAGGAGCCATGGTGGGTATGTCGTTCACCAAGAACCATTGGGACAACGCTTCCATAGGATCTGAGGGTACGGATATTCTTTCAAACTATGCTCCTAACTATCGTTACATCGACTATTTGCTCGCTGATGCTACAAAGAGCGTAGGCAATGCTCCTAACGACGCTACAGAACTTTCATACTTCGGTCGTTTGTCTTATAGCTACGACAACCGTTATTTCTTGCAGTTCAACTTCCGTCGTGATGCATTTGATTCTTCCAAGCTTTCAAAAGATGCTAGATGGGGTAACTTCCCTTCTGTTTCTGCCGGTTGGAGCATTAGTAACGAAAAGTTCTTTAAGGACCATATCAGCCGTGATGCTGTTTCCTTCTTGAAGCTTCGTGGATCTTGGGGTAAGAATGGTAACGTCAATGTATTGAGCGGTTACAAGTATGCTTCTCCTATTGCCATGAACCAGAGCTTCTATCAGTACAATCCATCTGTCGGTGATGGTAAGTTGTCTTATGGTTCTAAGCCAACAGGTTTGGCAAATCCAGATTTGACATGGGAAACTTCAGAGCAGGTGGACTTGGGTCTTGATGCTCGTTTCTTGAACGACCGCTTGACATTCTCTCTCGACTGGTATCGCAAGAACACCAAGGACCTCTTGGTAGAAATCAACCCTCTTCCTGAAATTGGTGTCAGTAAATATACAGTCAACTCAGGTAAGGTGCTCAACACAGGTTTCGACTTTGAGTTAGGTTGGAAGGATCATATCAATGACTTCAAGTACTCTGTGTCTTTCAACGGTTCTACCTTGAAGAATGAGGTAAAGGATCTTACTTCATTTATCAGCCGTATCGAGGGTATAGGTATCGATGGATTCAACAGCCGTTTGAAGCCAACCTTCGAGGTAGGTCACTCCATTTGGTACTTCCGTGGTTATAAGTATGCTGGTGTAGCTGAGGATGGTAGTGCTTTGTATTATGACAAGGATGGTAACACCACCAACGCTCCAACTGATAACGATAAGCAGGATTTGGGTGTAGGTATTCCTAAGTTTACTTATGGTATCACCCTCAATGCAGAGTATAAGGGCTTCGACTTGACCGTCTTTGGTACAGGTGCAGCCGGCAACAAGATTTATAACTTGATGGTATCTGCCGACCGTCCTCTCTTGAATGGTATCGATGAATATTGGAAAAATTCTTGGACAGAGGGCAATACTGGCGCAAAGTATCCTGATATGAAGAAGGTGGCAACCGACTGGACATTCTTCAGCTCTTCAGCAGCTGTGTTCAGTGGCTCTTACTTCAAGATCAAGCAGATTCAGCTGGGTTACACTTTGCCACGTGTTATCACAAGCAAGATTGGTATCAACGGTGTACGTGTATATTGCTCATTGGATGACTTCTTCACTATCACCAAGTATCCTGGAGCCGACCCTGAGACAGCTTCTATGAACAGTGCTCAGTCTCGTGGTTTTGATAATGGTACTTATCCAACTTCTAAGAAGATGGTATTTGGTATCAATGTAACATTCTAATTATTTAAATGATATAGAAATGAAAAAGTATTTATTATATTCTAGTATATTAGCCCTTGCGTTGACAGGATCAGTATCTTTTACTTCCTGTGAGAGTCAGCTCGATATTGAGCAGAAGGGTGCTACTTGGGAGGATCAGTTCTATAAGACTGATGCCGATGCAGAGGCTGCTTTGGTGGCAGCCTACGAAGGCTTTATGTGTAATGTAGTAGGGCGCCAGCCGGACTTCCAGGGAAGTATGGGTATCTATACTCCTCACAAGTTGATTTTGAACATGTGTGGTGATGATGTTTACTATGCCAGTGGTAACTATGGAGACCATGAGGACGCTGGTTGCCTCAATGAGTTCCGCTATGATACTGATGCCTTGGTTCCAAAGTTGATGTACTCAGGCCTCTATTCTTCGGTGTATACTTGCAACTTGGTCATTAACAAGTTTGCTAATCCAGATACACCAGTCAAGAAGCGTTGTGTGGCTGAGGCTCGTGTGCTTCGTGCTTACGACTACTTCTTGTTGGCAAACTTCTGGGGCACTCCACCATTTGTATTGCATTCTTTGTCAGCTCAAGATCTTCCGTTCAATAGCGACAAGGATCCTGAGCATCCTATGACCCACGAACAGTTGATAGAGTGGGTTGCTTCTGAATGTGAGGAAGCTGCGGCCGATCTTGATGAGCGCAAGAGCAAGGATGACAAGGATGGTGCTGTAAAGGTAACCAAGGGCTTTGCTAATGCATTGGCTGGTAAGGCTTACCTCTTCGCTGGCAAGTATGAACAGGCTAAGACTGCCCTCAAGAAGGTTATCGACTCTGGCAAGTATGCCCTTGTTCCAGGCGACAAGTATATGGACAACTTCCATATTGAGGGTGATGGCGACGAGGAGAAAGTCTTCGAAATCAACTTTGAGTATAATGCAGGTAAAGGTGCGTGGAGTGGCATGATTCAGCGTTCTAGCTGGATGGAGTCTAATGCCATGAACTGGCGTGCTGGTAACTTCGTGGTTTCTCCACAGTCCGTATATAGTGGTATCGATGGTTGGGGTGGCTTAGGTGTACCTCAGTGGTTTGGTGATGAGTTCCATGAGAATGATGGTGATTCTTATCGTTTCAAGGCTACCTTGAAGCACATTGATGATGCCGTTTATAATATGAAATATGCTAAGGAAAAGTTAAACAAAATGACTCCAGAGCAGAAGAAAACCAGCAAGGAAGTGGGCATCAAGGACCAGGTTCAGGGACTTTATGGTAACTCTACTTGGTTGGCATTCAAGACTGTGATGCGTGCAGCTGACTCAGATGGTAAGAAATATGGTGACAACATCCGCTTGAACAACTATCTCGTGATGCGTTATGCCGAGGTTCTTTTGAACTATGCCGAGGCTTGTCTCCAGACTGGCGATCAGGGTGAGGCAAAGAAGTATATTAATGCCATTCAGGAGCGTGCAGGCTCCAAGACCATCAGTGCCTCAGTAGATATGGACGTTCTCAAGAAGGAGAAATCATACGAGTTGTGGATGGAAGGTTGTCGTTGGTTCGACATCAAGAGATGGAAGGATGCCACTGCCATCAATCGCATCAAGAATGCGGGTTCTGATGTACCTCACCTCTTTGACAAGTTGTTCCGCGCACCTCAGGCTTCTGACGAGAAGGTGCACTGGGAGCATGGCACAGAGGCAAATAGCCGCTTCTATACAGTTTCTTCTCATGCAGCAAAGGATGCAGGTTTCACAGTTGGTTACCAAGAGGGAAAACATGATTACTTCCCTTATCCACAAACAGTGAAGAACATGAACCCTAACTTGGTTCAGAATCCTGGTTGGGAATAATGAAGTTGTTTTGTAAATAAAACGTTTTAAGTTTAAAGAACTATAGGTTAGTTTGATAATTAGGGGGTGTTTTGAAAAGAAGCACCCCCTTTTTTCTTCTTTAAAGGAATTTGTATATGAAAACATGGATGTGTGCCTTGATGCTGGCGTTATCGACAGGAGCTTCGGCTCAGAACCCGATTATCAGCGGACAGTATTCTGCTGATCCTACGGCTCGCGTATTCAACGGGAAGGTATATCTTTATCCTTCTCATGATATTCCGAGTCCTATCGAGAAACTGAAGGAATGGTTCTGCATGGCAGATTATCACGTTTTCTCTTCTACCAATCTTACTGAATGGCTGGATCATGGAGTCATCGTTTCGCAGGACAAAGTACCTTGGGTACAGGACGGCAGTTATACGATGTGGGCTCCTGACTGTGTAGAGAAAGATGGAAAATATTACTTCTATTTCCCTGCCGCTCCGAAAGGGGAGGAGAAGGGATTCGGAATAGGTGTGGCTGTTGCCGGCCATCCGGAAGGACCATTTATGCCGATGTGGAAACCCATAGAGGGGGTTCATGGTATAGACCCTTGCGTGTTGATAGATAAAGACGGACAGGCTTATCTCTACTGGGCTGGAGCTGGTTTGCACATGGCTAAGCTGAAACCAAACATGACGGAACTTGCCTCGGAACCAAAACAGGTAGAGGGGTTGCCTGAGGGATTCAAGGAAGGACCGTTTGCCTTCGAACGTAACGGCAAATATTATTTCACCTTCCCTTGGGTACGTGAAAAGGATGGAACCGAAACGCTGGCTTATGCCATGGCTGACCATCCGATGGGACCTTTCACGTTCAAGGGCATCATCATGGATGAGTCGCCTACGAAGTGCTGGACCAATCATCATAGCATCGTGGAATATCAGGGACAGTGGTATCTCTTCTATCATCATAATGATTATTCGCCTAAGTTTGACAAGAACCGCTCGGTGCGAATCGACTCTCTGAACTTCAATCCTGACGGAACGATACAGAAGGTGATACCTACACTAAGAGGTGTGGGATTGACGAAGGCACGTTCGCATATTCAGATTGACCGTTATTCTGCGCTGCAAGGCAAGGGTATCGGTATTGAATATCTGGATAAAAACAATTGTTTTGCCGGATGGAAGACTCTCTTCTCTAAATCGAATACTGCTCTTATATATAATAAGGTGGATTTCGGTAACGAGAAGGTGGAAGAAATCACCGTTCGTGCCAAGTCTTCAAAGGGCGGTGTGCTCGTAGTCAGAGCCGATGGCAAGAAGGGTAATATCATCGCTAAGGTGAAGATTCCGAAATCGGCAGGCTGGAAGAATGTCCGTGCCCAGGTGCTCCATGCTCCTCAGGGCGTTCATGCTCTCCATGTATCCTTGCAGAGTGGAGCCGATATTGAGGTAGACTGGCTGGGCTTTGATGCGTTGCCTTGGGAAAAGGGAGCTTTCGAAACTCATCAGTATCGCAATCTCTTTGCCGAAATGGGCTATAAGCAGGCTGATATTGACAGGAAGGTAAACGAAGTATTCAATGATGTATTCTATGGTAAGAACAAGGTTTATTTCGAAGTAGGCGATTCCATGGGATATGTCAGCGATGTGAAGAACAGTGATGTGAGAACCGAGGGCATGTCGTATGGAATGATGGCTGCCGTGCAGTTTGATAAGAAGGATATCTTCGACCGCCTCTGGCGATGGAGCAAAAGATACATGCAGCATCAGGAAGGGCCTTATAAGGGCTATTTCGCATGGAGCTGCAAGACTGATGGAGCGAGAAATGCGCAGGGAGCCGCATCGGATGGTGAACTCTATTTCGTAACTTCGCTCATCTTTGCATCCAACCGATGGGGCAATGATACGGGCATCAACTATCTGAAGGAAGCGCAGAATATTCTGGATAGCAGCATGCAGAAGGCGGGAATGGACCGCACAGCTCCGCTCATCAATCTCGAACATCAGCTCATCACCTTTACGCCCGATCATTGGGGTGGGAAGTTTACCGATCCTTCTTACCATCTCCCTGCCTTTTACGAGGTTTGGGCTAAATGGGCTAACGATGGACGTTCTCAGTTCTGGAAGGAGTGTGCTGAGAAAAGCCGTGAGTTCCTGCATAAGTGCATCAATGAGAAGACGGGCTTGAACCCGGACTATTGCAACTATGATGGCAGTCTGATGAAGACCGGTCAGTTGCTGGGTGATGCTTTCCGTTATGACTCATGGCGAGTGCCTATGAACATAGCGCTCGATTATTCCTGGGCTTGTAAGGATAAGGAGTGGCAGCAGAAATATGCCAATACGCTGCAGAACTTCCTGTATAGTCAGGGCATTGATTCTTTCCTGGACCAGTATAATGTAGATGGCACAATGGTAGAAGATATTCTGCCGGCAGGTACGGCTCCTAAGGCACTCCGCCATTCCATCGGTTTTGTTGCCACTTCGGCTGCGGCTTCATTGGTCAGCAATCATGTGAAGGGCAGGGAATTCGTCAGTCATTTCTGGAATGCCAAGCATGAGCCAGATAAAGCAGGCTTCTTCGATGGCTACTACGACGGACTGTTGCGCCTCTTCGCCTTCATGCATCTGAGTGGCCGTTATCAGATTATCGAACCTCAAAAATAAAAAGAATAGTCTATGAACAACTTTTTCAATAAAATAGTTAGATTGTTTTGTTTATGTGTATTCCTTTTTGGGCATTCCTCTGCGGATGCCCAAAATAAGGAATTACCTGCAGACATCAATCCTTATTTCGGACCAGTCGGCAAGCAGGCTGTCATGCCTAATGCGGCTGGCTTTATTCAGAGATGGTTGCTCTTGGAGCCAATCTCTATGCCGGTCAAGAGCAATGTCGTTTTTACTGATTCTTATCTGAAGGAGATATTCCATACGCAGTATTTCCCTAAACAGATGGAAACAGTTCCTAAGGATGGAGCCGTCGTGAAGGTGGGCAAGGAAAAACTGAAATGGCATGCGCTGGATAGTAAACTGTTTAATGTGAAGCTCTTCCGTTTCGCTACTTCATTTAAGAAGCCCAAGTATGGTGTCTTGTTCTGGGTGGTTACCGTTATCGATTGCCCTGAGGAGATGAAAGACGTCCGCTTGTCTGTTGGCTCGAATGGTGCTTCCATGTGGTGGCTCAATGGTGAGGAGGCGGTGATGCTCGAAGGCGACCGAAGGATGGTTCGCGATGATGTGGTTTCTAAGAAGCTTACCTTGAAGAAAGGTAGAAATATCCTTCGTGGTGCGGTAATCAATGGTCCTGGTATGAGTGACTTCTGTGTTCGATTCATCGACGGACAGGGCAAGCCTGTCAGAAACCTGTCTATTCAAGTGAAGTAGTGCAATCAATAAAGAAAGTTATGAAACAGAACAATATATTTTTCAGATATTTTAGCCCGATTGCTGTTCAGCAGAAACTTTATGCCGCTGCTTTGGTTGCCTTGTTGTCTTCATCTGCTTACGAGGCAGAAGCCCAGGTTGGCGAACCTTTCATTCATGATCCTTCTACCATTGCCCTATGTGATGGAAAGTATTATACCTTTGGAACGGGTGAAGGTGGAATCTGGTCGGAGGATGGCTGGACCTGGCAGGGTGGTGCTGTTCGTCCCGGCAGAGGAGCGGCTCCTGATGTGTTGAAGATTGGCGACCGTTATCTTGTAGCCTACAGTGCTACGGGTGGTGGATTGGGGGGCAGTCATCGCGGTGATGTCCTGACAATGTGGAACAAAAGTCTCGATCCGAAATCGCCTGATTTCAAATATACTGAACCGGTGGTGGTAGCCTCATCCTTAGATGATGAAGACTGTGATGCCATTGATGCGGGCTTGTTGCTCGACCCTACTACCGGCAGACTCTGGCTCAGTTATGGTACCTATTTCGGATTTATCCGTCTGGTAGAACTCGACCCGAAGACGGGTAAGCGGATGGAAGGCAACGAACCCGTCAATATCGCCATCGATTGCGAAGCTACTGATTTGATTTACCGCAACGGCTGGTATTATCTTCTCGGCACTCATGGCACTTGTTGCGATGGTCCTAATTCTACCTACAATATCGTGGTGGGACGTTCGCGAAAGATAACCGGTCCATACGTAGATAATGTGGGCAGAGAGATGTTGCAGGGCGGTGGAAAGATGGTGATTGCAGCCAATAATCTGAAGACGGGTCCCGGTCACTTCGGACGCTATATTGAGGAAGAAGGTGTGGAAAAGATGTCGTTCCACTATGAGTCTGATTTCAGACAGGGAGGACGAAGCGTGTTGGCTATCCGTCCTTTGTTGTGGAAGAACGACTGGCCTGTGGCTGGTGATGAATTTCATGCCGGAACCTACGAGATAGAATCGGAACGAAGAGGCTATGCCCTGGAGATTGCCGTAGATTTCGTGAGAATGCAACGTGATATCGAACCTTTCTGGATCAAGCCGACCAAGCCTCTGAAGAATATCGAGCCTCAGACCTTGAAGGAGGTAGAGGCAGAATGGCCTAAGGACGAGGTGAAGGTAAGAATGAACGATTACATGTTCCGTCCTCATCAGAAGTGGAGTATCATGCCTGCCGGAAAGGGTGGTTATCTGGGTGGTCCTTATTATAAGATCTGCATAGAAGGCACTACCCGCTATCTTACTGCAACCACTCAGCATGATGTCATTGCCAAACCTGAGTTTACGGGTGAAGATGCCCAGCTTTGGCGCATCGAGCAGCTTACCGATGGCACCTATCGCATCATGCCAAAGGCAGTGCCAGGCACAGAAGAGAAACTGGCATTGGTTTCACTCGGCGACTGTACCCCAGGTCTGGCTCCCTTCGATTTCAACAGCGATAATTCTAAATGGAATTTCAGACAACAATAAATTCATGATGAATCCCAATTTAATATGCTAATAGCTTAATAGTAATTACAATGAACAAGAAAGTTATATACGCAGCTTTGATGTTTGTGCTGACTATGTCATCCGGCAATGCTTCTGCACAGCAGTTTCCTTATCAGAATCCAGCCCTCTCGGCTCATGAGAGAGCGGTAGATTTATGTGGTCGTCTCACTTTGGAAGAGAAAGCTTCTCTGATGCTGGATGATTCGCCGGCTATTCCGCGATTGGGAATCAAGAGATTCCAGTGGTGGAGCGAAGCACTGCATGGTGTGGCGAACATGGGAGATGTAACCGTCTTTCCGGAACCTATCGGAATGGCTGCTTCGTTTAACGACAGAATGGTGTATAGAGTCTTTGATGCAACATCTGATGAGATGCGTGCCAAATGGAATGAACTGCAGCAGAAGGGAGGAGATGTAACCCGTTTCCATGCCCTCTCTGTCTGGACTCCAAACGTGAATATCTTCCGTGATCCTCGCTGGGGACGTGGACAGGAAACCTATGGTGAGGATCCTTATCTTACCAGTAGGATGGGATGTGCCGTGGTGCGCGGATTGCAGGGACCTGAAGATACGAAATACCGCAAACTCTGGGCTTGTGCCAAGCACTATGCAATTCATAGCGGACCTGAATGGGCTCGCCATACAGACAATATTACCGATGTTACACCGCGCGACCTTTGGGAAACTTATATGCCAGCCTTCAAATCACTGGTGCAGGATGCCAAGGTGCGTGAGGTGATGTGTGCCTATCAGCGTTGGGATGATGAGCCTTGTTGTGGCAACACCCGCCTTTTGCAGCAGATTCTCAGGGATGAGTGGGGATTCAAGTACCTGGTAGTTTCCGACTGTGGTGCTGTTACTGATTTCTGGGAGAATCATAAGGTTTCGAGCAATGCCAGAAATGCAGCAGCTAAGGGCGTATTGGCTGGAACCGATGTAGAATGTGGATTTAATTATGTATATAAATCGGTGCCTGAGGCTGTGAAGTATGGTGCCCTGACTGAAGAAGAAGTTGATAAGCATGTAATTCGTCTGCTCGAAGGTCGTTTCGACTTGGGTGAGATGGATGACAACAAGATAGTATCATGGTCGAAGATTCCAGTATCTGTGCTTTGCAGCAAGGCGCATCGCCAGCTCTCGCTCGATATGGCTCTGCAGACCATGACGCTGCTCCAAAACAAGAATGAGGTATTGCCTCTCGATAAAAAGGTAAAGAAGATTGCTTTCATCGGACCAAATGTGGATAACGAACCGATGATGTGGGGAAACTATAATGGTACTCCACGACAGACAATTACCATCCTGGATGGTATCAGAAGTCGTTTGAAGAAAAACCAGGTTGTCACCTTTAATGGATGCGACTTGGTGAACGACCAAGTTTTGAATTCTTACTTCGACCAGTGTAGCATGGATGGCAAGATGGGCTTTAAGGGCACTTTCTGGAACAATCGCAAGATGGAAGGCAAGCCTGTTGTCATCACCCAGGAGAAGAATCCTGTGCAGGTAACGACCTATGGTCAGCACTCCTTCGCTCCTAATGTGAAGCTGGTGGGCTTCTCTGCAAAATATGAAACCGTGTTCCGTCCTAAGCAGACAGACAAGGTGTTGCTCGACGTGGCTGGTTGCGGTCACTACGAGGTTTATCTGAATGGTGAGAAGAAGGCAGAGCATTCTATCTGGCGCACTACCGAGAGTCGTATCGAGTTCCAAGCCGAGAAGGGCAAGGAGTATAAGATAGAGATTCGCTATCACGAGATGCCTAACTATAATGCGGACATGAAGTTCAATATCGGGCATGAGAATCCTATCGACTATCAGGCTTCGCTCAAGCAGTTGAAGGATTGCGAGACAGTAGTCTTCGTAGGTGGCATCTCTCCACAGTTGGAAGGTGAGGAAATGCCTATCGAGATTTCTGGCTTCAAGGGTGGTGACCGCACCAACATCGAATTGCCTAAGGTTCAGCGCAATTTCCTGAAGGCTTTGAAGGAGGCGGGCAAAAAGGTTGTCTTTGTCAACTGTTCGGGTTCGGCTATCGCCTTGACTCCAGAGACAGAGAGTTGCGATGCCATTCTCCAGGCCTGGTATCCTGGTCAGGAAGGTGGAGAGGCAGTGGCTCGTGTACTCTTCGGGGAGTATAATCCTGCCGGCAAGTTGCCTATTACGTTCTATAAGAATTCTGAGCAGTTGCCTGATTTCAAGGATTACAGCATGAAGGGCAGAACCTATCGTTATATGAACGATGCGCTCTTTCCATTCGGATATGGTTTAAGCTACACTTCTTTCCGTATTGGCGATGCTACACTTTCTAACTCTATCTTGAAGAAGGGTGAAAAGATTACCTTGAAGGTGCCTGTAAGTAATGTTGGCAAGAAAGATGGAACCGAGGTGGTACAGGTGTATGTGAAGGATCCTGCCGATACCGAAGGACCATTGAAGAGCTTGAAGGCTTTCGAAAGAGTGGAGGTGAAGGCAGGAAAGACTGCTGAGGCTGTCATCACGCTGGATAGCAGGATTTTCGAACTCTTTGATGCTGCAACCAATACCGTCCGTGCCAAGGCAGGAAAGTATGAGGTTTATTACGGCAGCAGTTCGGCTGATAAGGATTTGAAGAAACTGGATGTTTCTATTGAATATTAAGTAACTTGAGAAAATCATCAAGGAGCTGAGTAAATATGAAAAGAGGGTGTGTCTTGGACTTTTGACACACCCTCTTTCTGTAATCAAGGATTCTCAATCAATAGAGCATCCATATTGTTCTTTATGGGTGCAAATATACAAATTAAATACGAAATTGCACTCTGCTCAGTGCACTTAATCCTTCTTTTCGCACACGTATAATTTTTTTAGAAAAAAAGTCTCATAGTCTCATTTTTAGCCGCAAATATCACGTTATATTGTTGATATAAAGATATTTATAACTAATGAGACTTCTTGCAAAAAGTAGAAAGAAGTATCATAGAAGTATCATTAAAAATCATAGAAGTATCATTAAAGATAATATAATGTATGCGAAAAGCCAGTTTAAACATCAGAAAAAGTCATTTTAAGCATCGCAAAAATGCATTTTAAATATCGCAAAGAATCAAAAGAATATTGCCCAAAAATGAGTCCGATGTTTGGGCACTCGTTGCCCGCGTTATGGGCAGTGGTTGCCCAGCACAGGGGCTGTCGATGCCCACTTGGTGGGCTACGGATGCCCGTGTAACGGGCACAGGCAGACCAACCGAAGGGCATAGGGGGATCATCTGATGAACTGACTTTTCCTGATTTCAATAGACACTTTTTTACTTTATAAACTAGAAAGGTAGACACTATCAATTTCATAAAACTGAAATAGTAGACGCATTAGCTAAAAGTGCAGTCAATGATACTTCTATGATACATCAATGAGACTTCTCGGCGCTAAAACAGAGAAGTCTCATTGTTGCTAATTCTTTATATAACAAGTGCTTAAGCCATATTTTTCAAACAAAAATGAGACTATGAGACTTTTTTCGCTAAAAAACTTTTTCACGTAAGCGATCGGTACCTATAAAAGATGAAAAACTCCCAAAAAGTTTGGAGATTTAACCAAAACACCTCATCTCATTTTATGACGCATCCTCTTCTTACTTGTTACATCCTATAAACTCTTTGATAGACGTTGATAGAGTGATAAAATTCCCTTCAAGGTATTGGATACACAGTTCAATACAGAATAAATCCCGAAATCGCTTGGCGGTTTCGGGATTTTTGCTTATCTTTGCCAACGTTAATGGTAAATAGTTGATAATATGGCAACGAAGTTATATCCAATAGGCATGCAGACCTTCTCTGAGATTCGAGAGGAGGACTTTCTCTATGTAGATAAGACGGAGTTCATTTATCGTATGACTCATACGAGTGGAAAGTATTTCTTCTTGAATCGTCCACGTCGTTTTGGCAAATCTCTTTTGGTTTCGACTTTTGAGAGTTACTTCGAGGGAAAGAAGGAACTCTTTAAGGGGCTTGCCATCGAAAAGCTAGAAAAAGATTGGACGGAATATCCTGTGCTTCATTTTAGTTTGGCAGGTGGAAAGCACATGGAGAAAGACCAATTGGTGTGCTATCTCTTATATATATTAAAGGTAAATGAAGAAAAATTTGGCATCGTCAATGATTCTCCTGACCCGAATGTCCGTATGCTTAATTTAATAAAAACGGTATATGAGCAGACTGGGCAGAAGGTCGTTGTGCTCATCGATGAATACGATGCTCCTTTGCTTGATGTGGTGCATGAAGATACTAGCTTGGATATATTGAGAGAGGTGATGCGCAATTTCTATAGTCCCCTAAAGGATAGCGACCGAATGCTGCGTTTCGTCTTCTTGACAGGCATCACAAAGTTCTCGCAACTTAGTATCTTCAGTGAACTCAATAATATCACAAATGTGAGTATGGATACAGAATATGCTGGCATTTGCGGCATTACCAAGGAGGAACTTGTGACAGAAATGCATGAAGATATTCAGCAGATGGCAGATGTGTTGGGCTTGTCGTATGATAAAACTTTGGAAAAGTTGAAGGAAAATTATGATGGCTATCATTTCGCTTGGCCTTCTTCTGCCATATTCAATCCATATAGCTTGCTCACTTGCTTTTCAAAGCGAAAGGTTGATTCCTATTGGTTTGGCTCAGGCACTCCTACCTATCTCCTTAATATGATGCGGAAATATGACTTTACACCGATTGACCTGGGTGAACAGATGGATGCATCAAAGGATGATTTCGATGCAGCCACTGAGACGATGACTACTATTATGCCTTTGCTTTATCAGAGTGGTTATATCACAATCAAGAATTATGATCCGGAAACGGAACTCTATACCTTGGCTCTGCCTAACAAAGAGGTGAGGATAGGTTTGTATCGCAGTATGTTGCCGCATTATTTGGCGGCAAAGTCTGCAATGTGCAATACGACCGTGGCCAAGATGTCGGCTCTTATCAATAAGGGTAATATGGATGGTGCTCTTCAGCTATTGAAAACGTTCTGGGAGACGGTACCTTATTGCGATAATACCGATTATGAGGGGCATTATCAGCAGACAATGTATATCATCTTTGCCCTGCTTACGAATTTCCGTATATTGGTGGAACAGCATACTTTCCGGGGAAGAACAGACATTACGATGGAAACAAAGGATACCATCTATGTGATAGAACTGAAATTTAATAAGTCGGCACAAGAGGCTCTTGATCAAATCAACAACAAGCATTATGCTGATGCTTTTGCCCTAAAAGGCAAAAACGTGGAAAAGGTTGGTATGAACTTTATGATTGATGAAGATAAGACTATCGTATTGGATTGGTGGAAGTTTGGGGAGTAAGATAAACTTAATAAAGTTTTTGAAACATTCTATAAAGTCATTATGATTATTTTTTCGTAATTTTGCAGCATTAAACGAAAAAACAATCATAATGATGAATACAACGAAAATCTTGGCTCTCAGAAAGCCGTTACTGATAAGCGCATGCCTGCTTGCCATGCAGGGTGCTGCCTATGCACAGAACCCAATCGTACAAACACAGTTAACTACCGACCCGGCACCTCTGGTTGTCGGAGACCGTCTCTATGTATATACCGGTCATGACGAAGATAAGGCTGACTTCTTCTGGATGAACGAATGGCGTGTCTATTCTACCAAAGATATGGTGAACTGGACAGACCATGGTTCTCCGCTCGACCTCAGTTCTTTTTCCTGGGCAGACGACCGTGCCTGGGCAGCACAGACCATCGAACGTAATGGTAAGTATTACTGGTATATCTGTGCGCACTCTAAACTGTCGGGCGGAATGGCTATCGGCGTAGCTGTGGCTGATTCTCCTACCGGTCCGTTCAAGGATGCGCTGGGCAAACCGCTTTTTGATAATGGAAGTTGGGACAATATCGACCCAACGGTTTGGATGGATGAGGATGGACAGGCTTATCTCTATTGGGGTAATCCGCATCTTTACTATGCCAAACTGAATAAAGATATGATCAGCTTCAAGGGTGGTATAGATGCTAAGGCAGCTGTTGATGAAAAACGTGAAGTGGGCAGAATCGTGATGACTGAGGAGGGATTCGGTTCGCCTGACGTGGAGAAGCGTGATTCTACCCGAAAATATAAAGATTGCTACACAGAGGGACCTTGGTTCATGAAGCGTGGCAAGAACTATTATATGCTTTATGCTGCAGGTGGAGTGCCTGAGCATATCGCTTATTCCATGAGCAAGAAGCCTTTCGGACCATGGAAGTATATGGGCGAAATCATGCCATTGGAAGATACGGGTTCCTTTACCAACCATTGCGGTGTGACCGACTTCAAGGGCAAGTCTTATTTCTTCTATCATACGGGTAAACTGGGTGGCGGATTCGGACGCAGTGTGGCTGTGGAAGAATTCAAATACAATGCCGACGGTACCTTCCCAATCATCCATCATACCCAGGAAGGAGTGGCTCCTATCGCAACCCTCAATCCTTACAAGCGTCAGGAGGCTGAAACCATCGCTTTCTCTAAGGGAGTGAAATCGGAGCAGACCGATGATACGGGTGTTTATATCTCTGAAATTCATACAGGTGATTATATCAAGGTACGTGAGGTGGATTTCGGAAATGAGAGTCCGGATGCATTTGCCATCTCTGCTGCGTGCTCATCGCTTGGAGGTTCGCTGGAGGTTCATCTCGATAAGGAAGATGGCGAACTGATAGCTAAACTTGATGTTACCAAGACGGGTGGCTGGGAAAAGTGGAAGACTTTCTCGGCACAAATGCTAAAGAAAGTGACAGGAAAGCATGATATATACTTCGTGTTCAAGGGATTGAAGGGAAGCAAACTCTTCAATTTTGACTGGTGGAAGTTTGAGAAGAATTTCGCCAATCCAGTGGTTTGGGCTGATGTGCCTGATGTGGATGTAATCCGTGTGGGTGACAGCTTCTATATGGTAAGCACCACCATGCATCTAATGCCGGGTGCGCCTATCATGAAATCGAAGGATCTGGTGAACTGGGAAACCGTGAACTATATCTTCCCTAAACTTACCGATTCGCCTAAGTATGACATGAAGGAGGGTACGGTGTATGGTCGTGGTCAGTGGGCCACTTCGCTGCAGTATCATCGTGGCAAGTTCTATGCGCTCTTTGCTCCGAATGATAATCCTGGTGGAGAGACTTATATCTGTACAGCCGATGATATCGAAGGCAAATGGACTATCCACAGCCGTTTGCAGCATTTCCATGATGCCGCTCTCTTCTTCGATGACGACGATAAGGCATACGTGGTTTATGGAACGGGAGAGATGGTGCAGCTGAATGCAGACTTAACTAATGTAGTGCCTGGCAGCCATCGTAAACTCTTTGAGCGTGATGCTGATGAAACGGGTTTGCTCGAAGGCTCCCGCATGATCAAACACAACGGCAAGTATTATCTCCTGATGATTTCGTGGCCACAGGGACATCCTCGTCGTGAGGTTTGCTATCGTGCTGATAAGATAACGGGGCCTTACGAAAAGAAGGTGATTCTGGAAACGGAGTTTGCCGGATTCAACGGCGTGGGACAAGGTACGATTGTAGATGATAAGGATGGCAACTGGTATGGCATCGTATTCCAAGACCGTGGTGGTGTGGGCAGAGTGCTCACGCTGGAGCCATGTACCTGGAAGGACGGATGGCCTATGCTGACCGATGAGAAGGGCAATATTCCTGCCGAGATGCAGAAGCCTGTGCTGGGCTACGATGGCAAGGGACTCGTGTATAGCGACGATTTCTCGAAGGATAAACTGGAATTGCAGTGGCAGTGGAACCATAATCCTGTGGATAATGCCTGGTCGCTCACAGAGCGCAAGGGCTGGCTCCGTCTGAAGACATCCCGCATCGTTCCTAATATCTTCCTGGCTCCCAATACCATCAGTACCCGTACCGAAGGACCAACCTGCGAGGGAATCATCAAGATGGATGTGAGCAAGATGAAAGATGGCGATGTGGCTGGTCTGTCAGCTTTCCAGGGTGATGCGGCTTTGCTCTCTATTGTAAAGGAAGGCAAGAAACTCTTTGTGGTGGGTACCAAGGAGAGTGTAGCTTTGACTGAAAAGGAAAAGGCTGTGACCGATGTGAAGCGTGAGGAGGTGTATCGCCAGCCTTTGAATCTGAAGCAGGATAAGGCAACGAAATCAAGCATCATCTATCTGAAGATGAGCTGCGATTTCCGACTTCATCAGGATTTTGCTACCTTATTATATAGTGTAGACGGCAAGACCTGGGTTCCTGCCATCAAGGATTTCAAGATGCAGTATGATTATCGCCGCCTCTTTATGGGAACCCGCATCGCCATCTACAACTATGCCACAAAGGCTGCTGGTGGATATGTGGATGTGGATAGTTTTGAGTATCAAAAACAGAATAGTAGTGAGAAATAGAATAATAGTGGGAACTATGGCTTTGGCGTTCCTTCTTCCGGTAAAGATGATGGCTAAGGCTAGCAGTTCTGATAATAGCACCCTACTTTGGTATAACGCCCCAGCCCAGCAGTGGCTGGAGGCTCTGCCTATCGGAAACTCTCATCTGGGAGGTATGGTGTATGGCGGAACCACGGACGAGAATATCCAGTTGAATGAGGAGACTTTCTGGAGTGGCGGTCCTCATAACAACAATAGTAAGAAATCCCTGGAGAATCTGCCAAAGGTGAGGAAACTCATCTTCAATGGAAGGGAAGAGGAGGCAGCGGCTCTCATCAACCAAACCTTCATCCCTGGACCTCATGGCATGCGCTTCCTGCCGATGGCAAATCTGCATATCACCATGAAGAATCAGGGAAAGGCTGAGCAGTTTGTGCGCAACCTGGATTTGAAGAGGGCGATTGCCACGACTTCTTTCGTGATGGATGGCGTAAGATATACCCGTACTACCTTTGCTTCGCTGGCTGATGGCGTCATCGTTTGCCACATCAAGGCGAGTAGAAAGGGTGCCCTGAATATTGATGTTACCCTGGATTCGCCTTTTGAACATCAGACTCAGAAAACGCCTTCAGGGGTTATGCTGAAGGTGAAGGGACAAGACCAGGAGGGTATCAAGGCAGCTCTTGCTGCCGAATGTGTAGCAGATGTAAGGACGGATGGCACCGAGACAACCATCATCGTGAGTGCTTCCACTAATTTTGTGAACTATCACGATGTGTCGGGCAATGCAGCCCAGCGCAATGCTGACTATATAAATAAGGTGAAACTGATGAGCTATGCACAGTTGGAGAAACGCCATGTGGAGGCTTACCAGAAGCAGTTCGCTACTTCTTCTCTGGTTCTGCCAACCGATATCAATGCTTCGTTGCCTACCAACCAACGCCTGGAGAAATTTGCGGGCAGTAAGGATATGGCGATGGTAGCGCTGATGTATAACTATGGTCGCTATCTGCTCATTTCCTCTTCCCAGCCTGGTGGACAGGCGGCAAACCTGCAGGGCGTTTGGAACAACAGCAAAAATGCACCTTGGGACAGTAAATATACCATCAACATCAATACGGAGATGAATTACTGGCCTGCCGAGGTAACGAATCTCGGTAACACCACGGAACCTCTGTATTCGCTGATTAAGGATTTGAGCGTAACGGGAGCACAGACGGCTAGGGAAATGTATGGTTGTCGTGGCTGGATGGCACATCATAACACCGATATCTGGCGCATAGCAGGTCCGGTGGACGGTGCGCAGTGGGGCATGTTTCCGAACGGCGGAGCCTGGCTCACCACCCATCTCTGGCTGCATTATCTCTATACGGGCGACAAGGCTTTCCTCAAGCAGTGGTATCCAGTAATAAAAGGTGCTGCTGAGTTCTATCTCGACTATATGCAGAAGTTGCCGGGCACCGAATGGAAGGTAACCGTGCCGTCGGTGAGTCCGGAACAGGGACCTATGGGTAAGAGAACTGCCGTAACGGCTGGTTGCACGATGGATAACCAGATAGCCTTCGATGCCTTAACCAGTGCTGTGAAGGCTTCTGAAATATTGGGTATTGATGAGGCTGAGCGCAAGGAGATGCAGCAGTTGGTTTCGCAGATTCCGCCGATGCAGATAGGAAAGTACGGACAGTTGCAGGAGTGGCTTGTGGATGCGGATGATCCGAAGAATGAGCATCGCCATATCTCGCATCTCTATGGATTGTATCCATCCAATCAGATTTCTCCTTTCTCTCATCCGGAACTGTTCCATGCCGCAGCCACCACTCTGAAGCATCGTGGCGACCAGGCTACGGGCTGGAGTCTGGGTTGGAAAACGAACTTCTGGGCACGTATGCTCGATGGCAATCATGCTTTCAGAATCATCAGTAATATGCTTCGCCTGTTGCCATCTGATGCGCAGGCAAAGGAATATCCTGATGGCAGAACCTATCCGAATCTCTTCGATGCCCATCCGCCATTCCAGATTGACGGTAACTTCGGAGTAACAGCCGGCATCGCAGAGATGCTCCTGCAGAGTCATGATGGAGCCGTGCATCTCTTGCCTGCCTTGCCTGATGCCTGGAACGAGGGAAGCGTAAAGGGACTTCGTGCCCGTGGCGGCTTTGTGGTGGATATGGACTGGAAGAATGGCAGACTGATGAAGGCGAAGATTCGCTCCACCATCGGAGGTGTGCTGCGTCTCCGCTCCTACGTTCCGCTTAAGGCGAAGAATCTGAAGAAGGCTGAAGGAATATGTCCCAATATCCTTTTTGCATCTGCAGAAGTGAAGCCTGTAATGGAACAGCATCGGATAGCAGAAGGAGTGAAGGCCCCTATTCCTGACGTATATGAATATGACTTGGAAACAGAACCAGGAAAGACTTATCTGATTAAATAATGTTCTAAAATTACATTTGTTGCCATAAAAGTATCATTTTGTCCACCTCTGTTTGGATAATTATTCGTACTTTTGTGGCAATATTTTTTATAATAATCTTTTAGACCTATCAATGAGAATGAAGAAAATTTTATTTGCAACCTGTTGCATCGCTTTTTTGAGCGGTTCTTTGGGAGCAGCGGCGCAGAAAAAATCTGCAACCAAGAATGTTCTGACACAGACTTTGGAGGGGAAGTCTTGGTCGGCTGATAATGGTAATGGTACCTTTACCAATCCTTTGTTTTACGATGAATTCTCTGACCCTGATATTATCAGAGTGGGGGAGGATTACTATCTGGCGGGTACCACGATGCACAGTGTGCCGGGACTGGTGGTTCTCCATTCCAAGGATTTGGTGAATTGGGAATTCTCTTCCTACTGTTTCGACCGATTCGATGATTCAGATGATTTCAATCTCCGCAATGGCAAGGAGGCTTACGGACAGGGTATCTGGGCGCCTGCCATCCGATATCATAACGGCAAGTTCTATATCTTCTCCAATATCAACGGGCATGGATTGCAGGTGTATATCTCGGACAGTGCCAAGGGTCCTTGGACGCATCACAAGATTAATGGTGATATCTACGACCTCTCTGTGCTCTTCGATGATGATGGCAAGATTTATGCCGTGCACAAGTATGGCAACGTGACCGTTACAGAGTTGAAGCCCGATTTGAGTGGTCCGGTAGAGGGCAGCAGCAAGGTGGTGATTCCGGAAGGCAATGCGATGGGGGAGGGACATCATGTGTATAAAATCAATGGTATGTACTATATCCTCTCTGCAGATTATTCACCGATGGGGCGCATGCAGTGTGCCCGAAGCAAGAGTATCTGGGGACCTTACGAAACCTGTGTGATTAGCGAACGCGAATCGTATGGTTATGCTGCTGGATGGAGCGTAGGTAACATGGGTATCGGTAGGCCGCTTCCTGAAGATGGATATCAATTTAATAACAACAGACCGAATGGCGTGAACCTGGGGTGTGCTACCATTCATCAGGGGGGCATCGTCCAGGCTCCTGATGGCAAATGGTGGGGCATATCGATGCTGGATTTCAATGCCGTGGGTAGAACGGTGTGCCTTTCGCCTGTCACATGGGTGGATGGCTGGCCTTACTTCGGATTGGAGAAGAACCTGGGTCGCTCGCCTCGAACCTGGTTCAAACCGAATGATGCGGTGAAGACACCACAGGCTCCATACGATAGATGTGATGATTTCTCGGGAAAGACTTTCAAGCCGGTTTGGCAGTGGAATCATAATCCGAACGACAAGATGTGGTCGCTGAACAAGGAGCGAAAAGGATGGCTCCGTTTGCATTCTATGCCTGCCAAGCAGCTGCTCTGGGCAAAGAATTCGTTGACGCAACGTGCCATCGGTCCTGTATCTTATACATCTGTCAAGCTGGATGTATCCCGACTGAAGATGGGGGATGAGGCTGGACTCGGTGCTATGAATACGCCACATGCTTCATTGGGCGTGATGAAGACGGAAAAGGGATTAAGTCTGAGATGCTACGACCAGAATACCAACAAGGAGGTGCTGAAACCGATTGCCAAGAACAAGGTGATATGGTTGCGCCTTTGGGGTGATTATGATAAGAGTCTGCTGCAATATTCCTACTCTCTTGATGGAAAGACTTGGGAGAATATCGGAGAGCAGATGCTTTCTCCTTATCAGTTGAAGACCTTCCAGGGTGTGCGTGTAGCGCTGTACGCCTTTAACAAGACGGGAGTGAATGGCGGCGTGGCTGATTTTGATGACTTCAAGGTAGAGGAACCGATGGCTGACAGAACTGCTAATCTGCCTATAGGAAAGACCATCCGAGTCTTTAATCTTGCTGATGGTAACCTGATGAATGCTACCGGTCATGGACTGATGCATAGCTCCTCGAACATAAAGGAGATGAGCAATGGAGTGAAATTCATCATCGAAGACCGTGGACAGGGCAAGATTGCACTGAAAACTGCAGATGGACGATATGTATATATCGCAGGTGCTGGCTTGTCAGGCGATGTGCGTCTTACTTCTGATGCCTCTCATGCAGAGGAGTTTTTATGGCAGGATATGCTTTACAACCGCTGTATGCTTCTATCACTGAAGACCCAGCGGTATATAGGCAAGCATCCTACCGACGGAAGTCCTTATTCTGCTGATTTCCAGGGCGCTGATGCCGGTATGAAGAATGGTTGTGTCTTCTCTTGGGAAGTGGTAGAGTAGGCTACTCGAAATAGAATGTCAATGCAATTATCTTACTATGAGCTCCTTTAGCTGCCAAGGCATAAGGGAGCTCATTCTTGTTTTTGATGTGCTCGGGATGTTTCTTGTCGAAGGAATCTGTCAATCCATACATAAACTTGAGTTCCGGACGGAGCTTGAAAAATGGCATGTAGAAATCGCAGCCTACGCCCAGTTCGAGAAATATTTCCGATTTCTTGAGCTTGATGTAGTCTGACTTGCTGCTGTTGAGGTTCATCATCGGATTGATGCCTGCCATCACGTAAGGTCGGTGATTATTGAACCGCTCGGCTGCGAAAATCAGGTCCATAGCGGAAGAAATATAGGCAGTCTTCATCTCCTGATGCTGCACGATGGCGTTTCCGGCACCATCTTTCTCCAAGAGGTTATAAAAGGTGAGGTGGCGAGTACCGAAGTACATGGCAGGGGCTATGCGGAACTGGAAGCTTCTGTTGAGACGGAATTCTCCTAGTACGCCAACGGTGAATCCCATATCCCAACGGTCTTGATCTACAGTGACATGAGAAGGCTGCTCGATACCGTTGGCATCGATGTATTGGGTGATTCCGGTATTCTGGAATTCCATATCTTGTGCATGTGTTCCGATGAGTACACCGAAATGGAATGGGCGCAGATCGGTATAAGGGCGATTCTCTACCGTCCTAAGCTGTGCCATGCCATTGATACCTGTATAGAAGGCTATTAGAGCCATCAGTATGATTCTCTTCATATTTGCTATTTGTTCTTCGTTATTATTAATAAACGGCAAGGTTGGCTTCTTATTGTACTAATTTATTTCGATAAAGTATAAATTGAGTAAAATCAAGAAAAAAGTCATACCTATTTGTAGGTATATCGAAAATAATTGTTATCTTTGCACCATCAAAAGTAGGTAATAACCTATCTCTAGATTAGCATAGATACAGAAACATTATTAACATTTTAAATATTTATAATTATGGCATACGTAATTGGTGACGATTGTATCGCTTGCGGTACATGTATTGACGAGTGTCCATCAGGTGCAATCTCTGAGGGCGAGAAGTATTCAATCAACCCAGATCTCTGCACAGAGTGCGGTACTTGTGCTGATGTTTGTCCTAATGAGGCAATCAGTCTTCCATAATTTATTATGGAAAGATACTTTTAGTTACAATAAAACATTGAGAGCGGTTCCTTTGGAATCGCTCTTTTCGTTTATGGTCTGATTCATATCACAAAAAAAGGGGTGAAAGCCATATCACATAGCTATCACCCCTTTAATTATGTTCTTGTTTCGTAACTTACTGTGCCTGCTGCTCCTCGTCAAGACCTAAGGCCTTCTTGGCGAGAGAGTTGTTTGGATCAAGCTTGATCAGCTTCTCGAAGTATGGCTGAGCTGTTGTCAGGTCCTTCTTAGAACCCCAGTAGATGTAACCAGCGTTCTTGTAAGCCTGCATCAGGTAGCCCTTCTCATCCTCATCATACTGCTTGCTCTCAAGTTCCTTGATAACCAATTCATAGTTAGCAAGAGCCTTGTCGTCCAACTCGTTCTGGAATGCGATGTTGGCAGCCTGGAGGTGAGCGTATGCCTTCAACTGTGGATACTTCTCAGCGAAGCTGTTATATACGTTGATAGCCTTATCAACGTTAGCCTCCTTCTGATCGCCACCCTTCTGAGCCTTTGCATTGTAGATCTCAGCCATCTTTACATAGTCTGATGGTGATACGTTAGGGTTCTTATCCATATATGCCTGTGCAAATTCGATAGCCTTATCCTCGTTTCCCATACCCTTATATGCCTCAGAGATGTACTGATATGGCTTGAAGTCTTCCTTGTTTACCTCCAGAGCCTTGTTGTACTGCTCCAAAGCCTGGTCGAACTGCTTGTTGCCAGCGAGTGCCAGACCATAGTAAGAGTAGATACTAGAGTTCTTCTTGATATCGTTGTTAGCCATAATGCTGTTAGCATACTGGAGAGCCTCAGTAAAATTCTGTGTATCAACAGATGCACGCATAGCCAGAATCAAGAAAGCTGTATCCTTAGGATACTTCTGCATACCCTTCTTGCAAAGGTTGAGAGTTTCATCCTTCTTGTTCAATACGTATGTAGTGAAGCAGTACTCGTAGAAGATGTACTCTTCCATTGTATTCAGGTTAGCCTTAGAGAAATTCTCATAAGCCTTGTCGTAGCTACCAATAGAATAGTAGTTGTGACCTGTTTCTGCCTCGATAGGGTAGTTCGGATCTACAGTTCTCAACTTGTTCAAAGCCTCTGCAGAAGCCTGTGGATCAATCTTGCGGTAAACGTTAGCGTAGCTGATGTAACCCTGAGGATTCTTAGGATCCATAGTCATACAATTCTTATACCAAGAGGCAGCCTCACCACCATTGTCCTGCATAGCGTAGATATCGCCCTTGAGGATATAAGCATCACCACAGGTCTTGTACTTAGCGATGACAGCATCAGCTACAGCCAGGGCATTGGTGTAGTCCTTGTTGATGACGAGGGCATTACCCAAAGCAACGAGTGCCTTAGGATCCTTCTTGTACTCCTTCTGATACTCCTTGAGAACCTTGGCAAAAGCCTTGGCATCTACGTTACCAGCCTTCAAAGTTGCTTCTATTGGCTTCAGAGCATCCTTGTAGTTAACGTCCTGAGCCATTGCAGGAGCCGCCAAACCCATGACGAGCAAACCTGCTACTAAATATTTAACTGCTTTCATAATTCTACTTTCTATCTAAACTTTTAACGTTTAACATTAACTGTCTTAATCGTAATATCACCTCTGTAAGGAAGTAAGCCTGTCTTGAAGAGGATAAGCTGTCCCTTAGGATTGGAAATGTAGTTGGCAAAGCTCCAAGGCAATGCCTTATGAGGGTCAACCACGATAGCGTATATAGTTCTTACGAATGGATATCTTCCATCCAACAGGTATGCCTGGTAAGGTTTCCAGCTGTTCATTGGGGTAGCTTTCTCCTTGATGGATACCTGCATTACATGAATATTCTTCTTAAAGGTTGTGTTGGTGGAATCGCGTCGGTCGTTCAACCAATTTGATCCGATAACACCGATAGAACCTGGATTCTGGTCAACGAAGTCGATGACCTGCTTACTTGTTTTTGCAGCCATGATCTTCGCACCCATCTTTTCGCCGTGGAGAACGGAATCTACCACGAAGTTGGTGGTTGCAGAGCGGGTGTTGTCGAAGATGACCTCGATATCACCTCTCTTTGATCCAGGAACAATATCACTCCATTTGGTCGCCTTTCCGGTAAGGACACGCTTAATGTCATTCACTGTGATGCAAGTATCACTATTATTCTTGTTGACAATGAATGCCAAACCATCGTATCCGATAGGGAAAACGGAAGGAATCACATTGCTCTTCGATTTCAAGTATGCAATCTCACTATCCTTCAGATTACGGGTAGTAAAGAGGAGTGCTGTCTTGAAATCCTTGATCATCTGAAGTCCAGTGACTTCATCTGTGTATTTTGGTTTGAGCTTGGCCTTTGGGTACTCGAACTCAAACTGACTTCTTTCTTCGTCAATGATAGGACTCAAACTCTCATCAGCCACAAACTCAATTGTGCCCGAAGTAGGAGTATCAGTTCTACCATCTTTGGCTTTCTTCTCGCCACAAGACGAGAAGAAAGCCATTGATAGTACTGTTAATCCTATATAAATATAAGATATTCTTTTCATTCTATTACTGCAATCTAAATACAACTGGTACAGTATACTTAACACGTACAGTAGAACCATTCTGCTTACCTGGAGACCATCTAGGCATGCTCTTAACGACACGCTGTGCCTCACGGTCAAGTGAAGGGTCAACAGAACGAGCTACCTTCACATCAGAGATAGAACCATCACGCTCTACCACGAATGAAACGATAACACGACCCTGTACGCCGTTCTCCTGTGCTACGACAGGATACTTGATGTTGCTAGCCAGATACTGCATCAAAGCGCCTTGTCCACCAGGGAATGAAGGCATCTCCTCTACAACATCGAAGACCTTAGTTGCAACCTCAGGTTTTGGAGCTGGTGGTGGAGGTGGAGCTGCTACCGCAATCTCACTTCTCACTGCTTCCACTGTACGGTCCTTCACACCTTCCTTGTTTTCTGTACCGACAGCAACCTTTTCGTCCAGTTTATCCATCTGCTTAACCTGGTTTTCCTCTTTTACGAGTTCATCCTTCTTGATGACAGGTGCAGTAAACTTCTGAGTTTCGCGAGCCACAGGTATCTCCTTCTTAGGTTCAATCTTTGGCTTCACTGGCTCCTTCTTCTTTTCTTCCTTCTTAGCCTGCTGCTGGAGTTTAGCCAACTCCATAGCTTCCATATATGCCTGCTGTTCTTCAGCTTGTTTCTGTTCGATAACTTTCCAAGCCAAGAATCCACCCACGAGAGCTGCAGCAATGACCAAGATCAGAAGAGACTTGATGTTTCGACCGGAAGTACCCTTACGGAGCTGGTATGCACCATACTCCTTGTTCTTTCCGGCGAAAACCATTTCGACCCATTTAGGATCGTAAAGATCTATTTTTGCCATTTCTTTCTTGTTTAAAATTGTTTGTTACTCATCTTACATCTTAACGTGTCTAGACTCGAGAAGCTTCTCATCGTCTGCGTTAATCTTATCGATGACGTAAGTACCAATGTTTGAAATCTGCATTTCGTCGAGAGCGTCAACCATATTCTTGTAAGAAGCGTTGTCGGTTGGCTTGATGACGATGGTCAGAGTAGGAATCTTACCATCCTTCAAGTTACCAGCCTTCAAATCGCTGAGCTTCTTCTGATAGATGCTATCAGGATACTGCTTAGGATTCTTCTGACGATCCATGTTCAACTCCTTAACAGCGAGCGCAATTCTTTCTACTGGACGTGTACCATTCTCTGTAGCGTGCTCTCTCAAGACCTTACGGATACCCTGGCTACCCCATGTTGTCTCCTTGATCCATGTAGGATCGTTGTAGTTAGGGATACCAGCACCATAATAAATCTTGTTATCAGCTGCTACGTAGAGGGTAATAGTCTCAGAAGCTTTCGCCTCGTTCTTCTGGTCATCTTGAGTATTCTCGTCATTACTTGGCATAGTCAGCTCCATAGTCTGAGGTTTGCTCAAAGATGTACACAGCATGAAGAACGTGATAAGAAGCATGAGCATATCCACCATAGGCGTAAAGTCTACGCGGACATTCATTTTCTTTTGTTTGCTTTCTTTCTTTGCCATTTATTCGTCCCCCTGTTGTTTTAACTGTGTAATCATATAGTAATGACTCTCATCCATGTCCTGGAGTTCGTTCATCACTCTCTTCACTGTCTTGTAAGGTGTAGAAGCATCTGCCTTGAGGGCAATCTTGATTTCTTCGTTAGCGTTACGAGCAGCGTCAACCCACTGCTGGAACTCGCTCATGCCACCCTTGATACTGTCGAGAGGAATACCCTTAGTCTGGAGATACTGTGGACGCTTTGCTGCGTTCATAGACAGATAAGTGCTCATGTCACTCATAGAAACACCGAATGTACCCTCGCTCTTGAATGTCTCAATCTGCTTAGGGGTCAAAGACACGCCGAAGTTGCTTGTCATTGTGCTCAGTGCTGCTCCCAACTGATCGGTATTATCAATACTCATAAATACTTGGCCCTCGCCGGTTGGTTTTCCGGCCTTGTCCTTTTCAGGACTTACCAAGATGGTCAAGACACCATTCTCAGGCACCTTAATCTCAGACACAGAACCTGGTGTGTTTACCTTCACTGGCTCATTCTTTACGAATGTAGAGGTGAGCATGAAGAAGGTAAGCAACAGGGTCATAACGTCTGACATAGGCGTCATATCGATCCAGATGTCACTCTTCTTAATTTTTACTTTACCCATAGCGATAAAATTTTAAAGGGTTAGCAAAAATTAAGCCTCTTCTGCGTGGTTAGCTTCGTATGTCTGAGCAATTGAGTAACCTACCTCGTCGAGTGCGTATGTCAACTTATCAACCTTGTTTGTAAATGTGTTGTAAGATACTACAGCACACCAAGATGTCAAAATACCGAATGCGGTGTTGATCAACGCCTCAGAAATACCTACAGAAAGTGCTGCTGAGTCAGCGCCACCACCTTCACCCATGGCCTGGAATGACTTGATCATACCGGTTACAGTACCGAGAAGACCTGTCAATGTACCGAGAGTTACGATTGTAGCGATGATAGGCAAGTTCATTGTCAAAGTTGGCATCTCCAACTGAGTTGCCTCCTCGTGAGCCTGCTGGATCTTAGCTACCTTCTGAGCCTTCTTCAAAGATGCGTTAGCACCAGACTCCATAGACTTGTAAGCGTTCAAAGAAGCCAATACTACGTTAGCAACTGTACCGCGCTGCTTGTTGCAGAGCTGCTCAGCCTTAGCGAAATCGTTAGCGTTCAATGCAGACTTGATGTTTGCTACGAACTTAGGAAGAGCACCTGTACCTGTAGCTGTCTTAAGAGCCAACCAACGCTCGATAGTCATAGCCAACACTGTGAGCAACAATGTGTGGATAACTGGTACGATTACACCACCCTTGTAAATTGTACCCCAAATGTCTGCTGGGTGATCCTGGATACCTGGATCCTGGAAGTGCATGTCGTTACCGAACCATGTGAAGAACAATGTGAATGCGATGATAGCACATACCACGATGATCCAGAATGCGCCTCTTACTCCCTGAAAGCCCTCAGACTTCTTAGCTGGGGCTGCTTGTTTTGTAGTTGCCATAATTTTTACTTTTTTAAATTATTAGTTAATAAATTATTAATATTTCTTATTTATTTCTCGCTCTATTTTAGTTGTTTTGTATGCCTAGTTTGTGTTGTCTTGAATAAACACGCTTAGGTTATCCAAATTCCTTTGGCAAAGATAATAAATATTGAGAAACTATCGTCCTAATTAAGAAGTTTTAACGAGATATTGGCTCATTTTTTACCAATATCTCGCTTTTTTCTTACAAAGTTGACCTTTTTAGGACTCTTTTCTCCTATTTTTATTTCAATTTGCTCAGAGCTTCCTTGATGCGGCGGATTGCCTCTACGATGTTTTCATCGCTTGTAGCATAGCTCATGCGGAAGCAGTCTGGATCACCGAAGGCATCTCCACCTACTGTGGCTACGTGAGCCTCCTCCAGGAGGTACATTGCGAAATCTGTAGAGTTGTTGATGGTCTTCTCACCATTGCTCTTGCCGAAGTAGCTGTTGCACTTAGGGAAGAGATAAAAGGCACCCTGTGGCATATTGACCTCAAGTCCTGGAACCTCCTTGGCGAGCTTCACGATGAGGTTGCGGCGACGCTCGAAAGCTACGCGCATCTCCTCTACAGCACCCTGGTCAAGTGTGTAGGCTGCCTCAGCTGCCTTCTGGCTAACTGAACAGGTACCGCTAGTATATTGACCCTGCAACTTGTTGCATCCCTTGATGATCCACTCTGGACCAGCGAGGAAACCGATTCTCCATCCTGTCATGGCGTATGCCTTGGATACACCATTGGCGATGATCACCTGCTCCTTCATGCCTGGCTCCTGTGCAATGCTGTGATGCTTGCCGATATAGTTGATGTGCTCGTAGATCTCGTCTGCCAACACGAATACCTCTGGGTGCTTCTTCAGAACCTCAGCCAATGCTGCCAGCTCCTCCTTGGAATATACACTTCCGGTAGGGTTGCTTGGTGAGCAGAGAATGAGCATCTTGGTCTTCTCGGTGATTGCGTTCTCAAGCTGCTCGGCTGTCATCTTGAAGTCCTGGTCGAAACCTGCGTTTACGATGACAGGAGTACCGCCTGCCAATTTTACCATCTGTGGGTAGCTTACCCAGTATGGTGCAGGGATGATTACCTCGTCGCCAGGGTTTACGAGAGCCAGTACGGCGTTGCATACGCACTGCTTGCCACCGGTGCCCACGATTACCTCGTTGACTGTGTAGTCAAGTCCGTTTTCTTTTTTCAATTTGGCAACAATAGCTTTTCGCAAGTCAGGATAACCAGGAACTGGTGAGTAACGTGAGAAGTTCTCATCAATAGCTTTCTTCGCAGCCTCCTTGATATTGTCAGGCGTGTTGAAGTCTGGTTCACCTACACTCATGTTAATTACATCGATACCCTGAGCTTTCATTTCACTACTCTTCTGTGACATCGCCAGCGTTGCTGATGGTGCCAATCTGTTAAGACGATCAGATAATTGTGCCATAATTTTATTTTATTGTTAATTAATCGTGTGCAAAATTAAGCATTTTATTTCTTTTTCGGAAGAAAATCATCCGTTATTTCGCGATTTGATGCAAAATAATAACATAATTTACATTATCCGAGGTGCAAAGTGTGCCCCATACGGTCTCTCTTGGTCTTGAGATAGCGCTCGTTGTACTCATTTGGTACTACTTCGATAGGCACATTCTCTGTGATTTCGAGTCCATAAGCCTCCAGGCCAACACGCTTTACAGGGTTGTTGGTGAGCAGGCGCATCTTGTGCACGCCAAGGTGGCGGAGCATCTGTGCGCCGCATCCGTAGTCACGTTCATCTGGCTTGAAACCGAGATGTACGTTGGCATCTACGGTATCGTATCCTTCTTCCTGCAGCTTGTAGGCTGCAATCTTGTTCATCAATCCTATGCCTCGGCCTTCCTGCTGCATGTAGATGACTACACCCTTGCCGGCTTTCTCGATCATCTGCATCGCCTTGTGCAGCTGCTGTCCGCAGTCGCATCGCTTGCTTCCGAGAATGTCGCCTGTGGCGCAAGATGAGTGTACGCGGACCATGATAGGCTCATCTTCCTTCCATTCGCCCTTGATGAGTGCCATGTGCTCAAGTCCGTTGCTTGCCTGGCGGAAAGGAATCAGACGGAAGTGTCCGTATTCTGTAGGCATATCTACCTCTTCGCCCACCTCGATGAGCGATTCCTTCTTGAGACGGTATTCTATCATGTCCTTGATAGAGATGATCTTGAGGTTCCATTCCTTTGCCATCTCCATCAACTGTGGAAGGCGTGCCATGGTTCCATCTTCGTTCATGATCTCCATAAGGGCGCCTGCAGGATAGAGTCCTGCCATTCTGCAGAGGTCGATGGCAGCCTCGGTATGTCCGCTTCTTCTCAATACGCCGTTGTCCTGAGCATAGAGAGGATTGATGTGGCCAGGGCGACCGAATGTCTGTGGGGTAGATGCCGGATCAGCGAGTGCCTTGATGGTCTCAGCACGGTCGTGGGCTGAAACACCGGTTGTACATCCCTCCAGCTTGTCCACGGTGATGGTGAATGGGGTGCCGAGCATGGATGTGTTGTCTGATACCTGATGAGGCAAGTCGAGTTCCTCACATCGGCTCAGGGTGATAGGGGCGCAGAGCACACCTCTTGCGTTCTTGAGCATGAAGTTTACCTTCTCTGCGTCGATTTTCTCTGCGGCGATGATGAGGTCGCCCTCGTTTTCGCGATCTTCGTCATCTACAACGATGACAAACTTACCTTCCTGGAAGTCCTTTACTGCATCTTCGATGCTATTGAGTTTGATATCTGCCATTTGTTTGATACTTTTTATAGTTACATTTCTTTTATCTGACTGATGATGTTTGCATTACTCTGCTTGATGGTGTTCAGATCACGGTAGAGCCGGATTCTGAATCGCCACATTCTCAGGTAGAGTACGATGCCCACAGGTACGATGATGGCTGCAAGGATGTTGAGCCACTGGCGTTCGAATGGGCGGGTATGAGCCTTCGTCGCAAGAATAGGGTAGAGGTTGAGATTGTGAAGGATGACCTTGTTCCTGGTATTGGTCAGATCCTCTATCACGTTTTCAAGCTCATCGCTAATGCGTTCAATCTCGTTGTCGGGCTGGTATTTGAAGAACACATTGATGAAGTTTGGAAGCTTCTTCAGCTCGTGTACCTTATTATATATATAGATATCGCTGTTGAGCTTTTCCAGTCGCTGTGCATCTTTTGTATATTTCGGCTCTTCGATGATGACCTCCTTGCCGAAGACATGGCGTTTGATACGGAGACCGAGCAGTTTCATGAAGAACATCTTGTACATTTCCATATTGAACACCGTAGAGTCGTTGGTTGCCTTATAGGTGACGAATACGGCAATCGGTGCCAGTACGGCTGGAGCCAGTCCCTGGCCGAACCAGATGGTCCAGGTTCCCAATCTCGACATTCGGTAGCCCGTGTTGTCGAGGATGTAGAAGATGATGAACACGAATACGGAGATGATGACTGGGAATCCCAATCCACCCTTTCGGATGATGGCACCCAGTGGGGCTCCGATGAAGAAGAAGATCAGGCAGGATAGTGCCAGCGTGAATTTCTTGATCGCTTCTATCTTGTGCTGTCTGATGATGTAGTCGGCATCGCTCGTAACCATAGCCTTGAAGTTGAGGTCGGTGAGCTCCTGCTGTGCTGTCATCTGTGCATCATTGAGTGCCCGGAGTTTCTTGTCGTTCGAGAGCTTATTATATAAGGTGTCAAAATTCTCCGTTTGTCCCTTCTTGATTTCTTTCAGCGAATCTGCCTTGTTTACCTGCGCCGTGCGGTAGAATCGGGCATTGGCTTCCGAAAGATAGTTCTTTCCTATGGAATCATACAGTCCGTTGATGGAGTCGATGGAGTGGAAGATCTCCGACAGACCTTTTCCCTTGGCATTGTTGGCAAGCGACGAGGCATCAGTAAGGTTGAAGTCGGCATCAAAGTCGAGTACAATCTTCTTGGAAACGAAGGTTTCTCTTCTGTATGGAACGGCAGCGCTGTTGCCGAATTCACTGCTCTTCATATTCTCAAACCATTCTCCGCTGTAAAGACTCAGCACGAGGTGCTTCTTCTCGGCTGTACTTTGCAGCATTCCCGAGTCGGCAAGGATGATGGCGGCATCTTCGTAGCTGTCTGTCATGCGATAGATCATGATGCCGTAGAGCTTTCCTGTATTCAGATCCTTCTTCTGCACATAGAGGTTGCTGTTCGGGATTCCATCGTAGAAGATGCCTTCCGGGATTTCCAGTTCCGGACTCTTCTGCTTCATGGATATGAGGAGTTGTGCCAGCTTCTGGTTGGAGTGGGGACCTACATTATTCTGGAAGTAGAAGGAACCGAACATGATGATGACGGTGATGACGATGAGCGAGCGGAAGGCCTGCATCAGAGAGATGCCGGCAGCCTTGATGGCAGTGAGCTCTGAACTTTCGCCGAGATTACCGAAAGTCATCAGTGAGGAGAGGAGGATGGCAAGCGGCAATGCCTGAGGTACGAGCATCAGACCCATGTACCAGAAGAACTGCGCCATCACGTCCATCGAGATTCCCTTTCCGATGAGATCGTCGATATATCGCCACAGAAACTGCATCATCAGCACAAACTGGCAGATGAAGAAAGTTCCCATGAAGAGAAGTCCAAATTGCTTGGCTATAAATATGTCTAATTTCTTAATTCTAAGCATTTCTTTTTTACTAGTAAGCTGTTTTCTCATAGTTTTGAGGTGAACAGCTATCGTTTCAGCCTGCAAAGTTACACAAAAAAATTAGAAATCCTTTCTTTTTCGCTTTTTTTATATATATAATAGGTGTAAATAGGTTGAGATTTGGGCAAAAAAAAGAAAAAACAAACTTTTTTCGAAAATTTCTCCGAAAAAATTTGGTGGAATCAAATAATTGTTGTACCTTTGCACCCGCAAATCAGAAATGACTTGTAAAGGATGGCGGGATAGCTCAGCTGGTTAGAGCGTCGGATTCATAATCCGGAGGTCGAGGGATCGTGGCCCCCTCCCGCTACGTTGAGACACTAACTTTTTAGTTAGTGTCTTTTTTGTGCCCCAAACTTTTCCTCATTTTTCCACAAAAGTCTTGATAAAGTTTTCCACAGGGGTGTTGATAACTGTGGAAAAGAAATATAAGTACCTGATAATCAGTTTAGCCTTGTTTGGATAACGATTGTTGATAACCGAATCTTCTAAAAGTTCTTCACATTTTTTATCCATACTTTTCTTGCTTTTTTCAAAAATAAATAGTAAATTTGCCCCCAACTAAGAATTTGAGTCTTTATGAAGCAGCAACAAGTTTATAATTTGAAAGAGTTTGCCGCACGACACCATCTTGAAAGTATCTTTGGGGCTTATGCCGCACATATTTATATCGACGATCTATGCGAAAGGGATTTTATAGAGATGGCTCAAGAGCGCACCCTGTTCACGAAACTCGTGTTGGTGACCAGGGGAAATATCAAAATGGGGGTACTTCATCAAAGTACTGAAGCCAATAATTCCGACAGGCCGCTTTCTGCAGGTGAATTGCTGGTCGTCTCGCCCAAGCATGTCATTGCTTTTTCCGAGATGTCGGCGGATTTTGAGGCTGAGTGTATCCTGGTGGATGAGGAGATTACGGCTGACGTGGTGTATCAGTTATCGGCTGACAAGCAGAAATCTGCCATCGATATCTTTCATATGATTCGTGATATCGTGCGGCATCAGCACATCTACAAGGTGGAGATGATCCAGTCGATGGTGAATGTCCTGAAACTTCTGGTTTCGGAACTTCCTTACGAGAATGTATCGGTGACTCGCGATTTGCGCCACAAGAAGGAAGTTTATGAGATTTTCCTTCATCTCCTGTATCGCCATTTCAAAACCGAGCGACAGATCAGGTTCTATGCCGACAAGTTGAATGTCTCGGCACCTTATCTTTCTAGGATGATCAAGGATATTTCGGGAACCACCGTGAATGATCACATCACCTCCCTGCTCTATAAGGAAATCTGTAATCTCCTGAAGCAATCTGACATGACGATGGGAGAAATTGCAGATCATCTGCATTTCAGTGATCAGAGTGCTATGACGAATTTCTTTAAGATGAGGGCGGGAATGACGCCGCTGGCGTATCGGAACCAAGACTGATGTTGAAGGCTTTTGTCCTTATATGGCATATAAGCTTTATGTATAACAAATAACCTGTAAGCTATATTCCCTTGATAGGAATACGCTTACAGGTTTTTTGTTTGTCAGCTAATCAGCTGACTGGTTATGGAAAAATTTATTTCAGGGTAAATTTGTGTGACTGCAACATCTCCTTAGGATCGAGTGCCTTGTCAAGCTCTTCCTTGCTCAGAATGCCCTGTTCGATGACGATGTCATAAACGGAACGGCCTGTGGCATGAGCTTCCTTGGCAACCTTCGTACTTTTCTTGTAGCCGATGATAGGATTGAGGGCAGTAACGATACCGATACTGTTCTTTACCATCTCGTAGCAGCGCTCCTTGTTGACGGTGATGCCGAGAATACACTCAGAAGTCAAAGTCTCAATAGCGTTCTTCATCCATGTCAAGCTCTCGAAGAGGCTCTCGGTGATGATAGGCTCCATTACGTTCAACTCCAACTGACCAGCCTCTGCTGCGAAGCTTACAGTAGCATCGTTACCGATTACCTTGAAGCAAACCTGGTTGGTTACCTCAGGGATAACAGGGTTCACCTTACCTGGCATGATAGAAGAACCTGGTGCCTTGGCAGGGAGATTGATTTCGTTCAGACCGCAGCGAGGACCAGAAGCCATCAGGCGGAGGTCGTTACAGATCTTAGACAACTTGATTGCCAAGCGCTTCAGAGCTGAAGAGTAGCTTACGTAAGCACCGGTATCAGGGGTAGCCTCTACCAGGTCGGTAGCTGTTTCGAAGTTTTCGCCAGTCAACTTGCTGAGGTTGGCAGCACAAAGCTTAGCAAAGCCTGGAACAGCGTTCAAACCTGTACCGATAGCAGTACCACCCATATTGATCTCATGCAAGAGCTTCACGTTGCGTTCCAGGTTGAGGATTTCCTCTTCCAGGTTGTTGGCGTATGCATTGAATTCCTGACCGAAAGACATTGGAACTGCATCCTGCAACTGAGTACGGCCCATCTTGATAACGTCTGCATATTCGTCAGCCTTGTAGCGGAATGCGCTGATCAAACCAGTCAAAGCACCTACCAGGTGTGTATTCATGCGAATCAAAGCCAAACGGATAGAGGTTGGGTAAACGTCGTTGGTGCTCTGTCCACAGTTGCAATGGTCGTTAGGAGAGCAGAACTGATAGTCACCCTTCTCGTGACCCATGATTTCGAGTGCACGGTTAGCAATCACCTCGTTGGCATTCATATTAACAGAAGTACCAGCACCACCCTGTACCATGTCGATAGGGAAGTTCTCATGCCATTTGCCTTCGATGATCTCGCGGCAAGCCTGAGAGATAGAACCCGAAATTTCATCGTTGATCACACCGAGGGTATGGTTGGTCTCGATAGCTGCCAACTTCACGTAAGCGATAGCGATGATGAAATCAGGGTAAGCTCTCATAGTCTTACGGGAAATGTGATAGTTGTTGATACCGCGCTGTGTCTGTACACCGTAAAGTGCTTCAGCAGGAACTTTGAGTTCACCTAAAAGGTCTGACTCTACTCTAAAATTTTTAACTTCAGCCATAATATAGTTAGTTTTGTTGTTTATACTAATGTTATCTATTCTCTAGTTATTGCATTATATTAATTCTCTGTTTTCGGAAGAAGGAGTTGTTTCCTTTATCCGCTGCAAAGATACGATGATTTCTGTAGATTCTCTTTATAAAAAATGAACCTTAATTTGTAAAAAACGCACCAAATGCGCTAAAATCCAAAAAAAAATAGTAAATTTGCACCATAACTCTTATAGAGGCAACTCTTTTAGAGCCTATCAATCTATAAATTTAAACAAAACAATATATATGAAACGATATTTATACCTTATTATATATATAGGTTTGGGACTTTCTTTGGCAGCATGCAAGCAGCAGCCAAAGAAGTTTGTCATTGGTGTATCCCAATGCTCCGAGGATATCTGGCGCAACAAGCTCAATGATGAGCTGAAGATGGGAGAGTATCTCAATGATTCGATTATCGTGAAGCTTGCTTCCTCGAATGATGACAATGTGTTGCAGAACAAACAGGTTAATCAGTTCGTGGATGAGGGCGTGGACTTGCTGGTCATCTCTCCTAATCAGTTGAGTGCGATTTCCAAGGCGGTTGAGCGTGCCTACGAGAAGGGAATCCCGGTGATTCTGTATGATCGTATCTCCAATACCGATAAATATACTGCATTCATCGGCTGCGACAACTATCATATCGGTAAGTCGATGGGTACCTTTATAGCTCAAAAGCTTCAGGGTAAGGGACGCATTGTTGAAATCTGTGGATTGGATGGATCTTCGCCTGCCATGGAGCGCCATCTTGGTTTCATGGATGCCATCAAACCCTATCCGGGTATCCAGGTGATTGCTTCTGAAGGAGGCAACTGGAAGGAGGAAGGAGGCGTTCAGGCAATGAAGCGCATCCTGAAGAAGACACAGAATTTTGATTATGTCTTTGCTCACAACGATCGTCTGGCATGGGGCGCCTACGAGGCTGCCAAGCAGATGGGGCTGCAGCATCGTTATAAATTTACGGGTGTTGATGGAATGGCTACCCAGGGGGGTGGCCTGGAGCTGGTGCGCGATGGCATCTTCGAGGCTTCCTATCTTTATCCTACCAAGGGTGATGAGGTAATTGCCTTGGCGATGAAGATCCTGAAGCATCAGCCTTTTGAGCGGAAAAACTATCTCAGTACATCTATCATTACCCAGGAAAATGCGGAGCTTACGTTGATGGAAGCCAGAGACGCTGAGCGACAGGCACATAATCTGAAGGCTTTGCATAAACAGGTGGATCGGTATCTTTCTGATTATAATTCCCAGAAAGTGATGTTGATAGGCTTGTGTCTGTTCCTGCTGGTTTGTATTGTCGCTGCAGCTATGATTTTCCGCAGTTATGTGGTGAAGGCTAAACTGAATGAGGAACTGGCGAGAACCAATGGAGAGTTGAAAAGAGTGAATGGGGAATTGGAAAGCAAGAACGCGGAGTTGAAACGACTGAACGAGGAGGTGTTGGAACTCACCCATTCCCGCCTGGTGTTCTTTACGAATATCAGTCATGAGCTTCGTACCCCATTGACATTGATTGCCGATCCTGTGGAAATGCTGCTGGAGGACAGTGGTATCAAGGGAAAGAGTCGTGAACTTTTGAAGATGGTGAAGCGTAATGCAGTAGCTCTCCAGCAACTGGTGAGCAGCATCCTCGATTTCCGAAAGATTCAGAACGGAAAGATGGAGTTGACGCTCTATCGCTTCGACCTGGTGAAAGCTTTGAAAATGTGGGTAGGCGATTTCCAGCTTACTGCTGAACGCAAGCAAATCAAGCTCCATTTGGATATAACTGATTCTGTCGGTTCTCAGGAGGTGGTTGCAGATAAGGAGAAGATAGCTCGTGTTGTCTTCAATCTTCTGAGCAATGCCTTGAAATATACACCTGCCGGTGGCGATATATTCGTATCTCTGAAAGATGAGAATGGAAAGTTCCGCCTGGATGTAAGGGATACCGGTAAGGGTATCTCGCAGGAAGAGGCGGGCAAGATTTTCGAACGTTTCTTCCAGGCTAAGGGAGCAGCAAGCGGTACGGGCATCGGCTTGGCTTTGGTGAAGTCGTTTGTAGAATTGCATCATGGCGAGGCTCGTGTAGAAAGTGAGTTGGGTAAGGGATCCGACTTCTTCGTGGTGATTCCTCGTGAGCAGGAGGATAAGTCGCTAGTTATCCACACAGATGTGGATAATGTGGATAACTCTGTAAATCTCTCTTTGTCAGATGGTAAAACGTTGGTAGATGAGTCTAATCTGCAATATATCGACGATGGAGAGAGAAAAAGTGGAAAAGTACAGCAGTTGCTGAGCGAACATGCGAATAAGCCAACCATCTTGGTTATCGATGACAACAATGATATCCGTCAGTATGAGCATACCCTTCTGCAGGATGATTATATCGTTCTGGAAGCTGCTGATGGTAAGGAAGGACTGGATGTTGCCAAGAAGGAAGTTCCCGACCTGGTGATTTGTGATGTGATGATGCCGGTGATGGACGGTTTGGAGTTTACCCAGAATCTGAAGACCCATACGGCAACCTCTCATATCCCTGTCATCATGCTTACGGCAAAGAATCTGGAAGAGCATCGTGCCGAGGGTTATGAACATGGTGCCGATTCCTACATCACCAAGCCATTCCACAGCAAGGTGCTCCTGGCACGTATAGAGAATCTGTTGAAGCAGCGCAAACTTCTGAAGCATCTTTTCCAGGGCACTCTGGAGGCAGAGCAGGAAATCGCCGATTCTCATCTGGAAGATCGTGATAAGCAGTTTATGAAACAGCTTCACGCCATCATTCAGAAGAATCTCTCGGATAGCGAGTTTGGCGTCGAGGATATCGGTAAGCAGATAGGCTTGAGCCGCGTCCAGCTTTATCGCAAGGTGAAGGCGATGACGGGTTCTTCTGTCGTTGATCTGCTCCGCAAGGCTCGCTTGGCGAAAGCAAAGCGTTTGCTGGAATCCCGCAGTATGAGTGTCTCCGAGGTTGCCTATGATGTGGGCTTCTCTGCTCCTTCTTATTTCACCAAGTGTTTTAAGGATGAGTATGGTATGTTACCGGGAGATGTAGGAAATGTATAATATGACATCATGTAATTTACGTAGTTTCTAATAATCCTAAAATCCGCAACTATCATCC
>NZ_QUCG01000110.1:0-7657 GCF_003473645.1 Prevotella sp. AM23-5
CATTATCTCAAATTTTAACGAACTATTGCTTCATAGAATATTCTTTTTATTTGTATTTTGCATAAATCAATATCGGTCTTCTCCTGGAAGATTCCTTGTATATCTGCATCACTTTCTCCACGCAGCTCCTTGATACAGTAAAGCAGCCACGGCTCTCTGTTCCCAAAGGAATATACTCCTTCTCACCGGAGAATCTTGTCACCTTGCCAGCAGAATGGATCAGGATGCCACGGGCTTCTGCCAGATAATTGCTCTTGTCGAGCCCTCGAAGGCGAACGCAGTTTTTGAACTTCATTCCCCCCTTTCCTATCATGACATATCTTCCAAGACTCGTGCATCCACTTCCAGGGTTATTGCTGAACTTTGGTTGGGCTGCTGTATTTCCCTTACCACTTCCATGCATGCAATAGCTGCTCATTACTCTTTTGCCACGCTGCAAATCATAGATAAAGAATCTCTTCTTGCCAGATGGTTTGGAGAAATCCACGAGGATATAGTAATCCGTACTGTATCCTCGTCTGTCGCAATAATCTCTTACTTGCGTCAGGTTCTCACAATCCACCTGATGATACCACTCTTTAGCATCCACCGTATTCTTAAAAAACGGTTTTGTGAACCTATTATAAATAGGTGGAACGAAAAGGACACCGATGAACGCCCATGCCACTACGAGCAATACAGATATAATACATTTCTTAGTCATGATTGATAATGTTTAAATTCAACTTTTAATATCCAAGACTCAACCCTATCCTTATAGCAGGGTAAAAATCCCGAGTGCAAAAGTAGAAAAAAATAAGCAAGTAATGATGCTATCCATACGTGGATTGTATCAAATACTCGCTTATGTGTATGAAATCATCAATGCCTATAGCATCAAATCCTTGATGGTTGTACCATTCATGAATCTGCTTAAATCTACCCTTTCTCCAATACCATGCAAATGTCCGGTTTCTGAATCAAGTTCTTTAGGATTATTCATAAGAAAAGAGAGAAAAAATTTGGTTATTCAAAATAAAATGAGTAACTTTGCAAAAGTAAAAAGCCAACAGCATCCGATAGGTTGTTCTTGGTCATGGTCTATGTAGCCATGCATGAAAAAACTACATGCAAGTTTTTGCGAGAACCCAAACTGCAAACTTGATTTCCATATTAGATGATTTGTTCTTCTTTTAGGAAGAGCATTACACTTAACAGATTACTTTTATATCAATAAAATTTTTAAAATGAAGAAGTTTTTTTTCATTTCAATAGTAGCGGTCTGCTTCCTAACGAGTTGTCGTCAATGGTATTCGCTACAAAACTTCCTTGGTATTGGACATTACGAAATAGTCTCCAACGCTGAGAATTGGTTAGATAACAACAGGTACGACTCTATCAGTCAAAAATGGATTGGACCTGATTCAGCAAGAATAAACTATATAGATGCAGAAGCAAAAAAGATAAATAAAAAAGAATATAGAAATGAGCGAAATGAAAACAAATAAAATAATTCTCAAAAAGAAAAATGGCTAGTGGTGGAATATAGTTACCAACAAGCCCTTTAGTGGTCTTGCCTCAGTAAATGGACAGACTTTTCTATATACCAAAGACGGAAGAAAGATTCCATAGTCAAAGCCTGCCCCAAACATCCATAATTTTATAAAAAACTTATGGATGCGAGAGAATCCAGAAAATAAAGGATTCACAAATGGCAAGTACTACTATTACCAAACCACAAACGGGAATTGGGATCTAGGCCCAGGTATAGATAAAGCCAAACAAACAGATGCATTCAATAAACGAGCTGTACGAGGTTTTACCCCAACAGAGATGAATGCAGAAGTTATGCAGCGAGCAAAAAATACATTTGCTCAAGTAGATAAAGCCTTAAAGACCGTGACGCAGTTTTCTGATACTGTCAGTCCACAGATAAAAGAAGGATTAGCAGATATAAGGTATCAAACAGGTCCGTTGGTTAGCAATTATCCAAAGCTTTTAAAAGCTGTTGCAACAGGGAATGTCAAAGATATGGCTAATGAATCCAAAGTTTACTTTTGGGACAACAAAAAGAAAGCCATGTCCTTTGATAAAAAAAGATTTGATACCCGAATGAAAGAAAACTTCCATTATCGAAATGGAGGTCATCTCTCTAGAAATGTATTGCGATTGCTGTCCAAAGACTTTAGAACAATAAATCATTTGGCATAATCAGATCACCGCCCTTTGTTAGCAGTAACATTCTAACAAAGGGCGTTTTCCTTACGTAATGATAAAAAAATAACTTGGTACATTTTTATTATTTGTTACAGCATCAAATCCTTGATGGTTGTACCATTCATGAATCTGCTTAAATCTACCCTTTCTCCAATACCATGCAAATGTCCGGTTTCTGAATACTGCCAGATATTGCACTTTCCTCTGCCGTCGATAGAGGGTTGTCGGGAGTTATAATTGGCGATGAAGAGATAATAACGATTGAACTTCGCCCCCATCTCCTTATTATAGAAGCTCTCGTTGCTATAGATGATAGGATACTTGCCATAGTGTTTCTTCACCAAGTCAGCAAACACCTGTATGCTATCCTGCAGCTGTCGTCCCTTCCATCTTCCCTGGATGCCTTTCTCCTCCACATCCAATACAGGAATCAAGTCCTGCTCGCCCTTCTTCACCATCTTTTGGAAATCCCGGAACTGAGCAGTTGCTGAAGAGCCAGCAGACATCAGATGATAAGATCCCACCTTCAATCCATATTTACGAGCCAGTCTGATATTTCGGCAATAATGCCGATCCACATATCCTTTACCATGTGTAGCTCTGATATAAACGAACTTGATTCGCTTGTTCTTCGCTATTTCCTTCCACTTGATAACTCCATTGTGTTTCGATACATCAATGCCGTCATATCCGCCACGAGTATAAGGTTGCCCTTTCAATCTATCAACGAACACATCAGAATAAGATGAAGCAATGCCCAACCACCGCTTCACCTTATATGGCGACACCACATACATAATCCCCAGACCAACACCAGCCAAAACGACCAGGCTGCCTAAGGAAACCAAAGTATATTTCAATCCTTTCTTCATTACATTTTATCTTTTAGTTGTTTTCAGGGGGACAAAGATAGTGAATTTATCCGAAACAGCATAGAAAGTTGGGGGATAAATGTATGAAATGGGGAGCTGGAAGTACCAAATGCCAAAACGGCAACCTGACATTACTCATCAAGCATCCGTTTTAAAGATTCTATCATTTCTTGAATTGCCTTTTTCAAAGGTTGTAACTCATTTTCTATAATCCACCAAATCTGATCGGCATCAACCTCAAAATAATGATGAGCTATGATATCACGTAAACCTTTCACATTTTTCCAATCAATTTCAGGATGAGTTGTAAGCAGTTCTCCTTTAGTAACCTTATCAAGTCCCTTTAAACTTTCTCCTATAGCAATAAATTGCATACATATGGAATCAAGAATTGCTACACCAGTAGAAGACATCAGAAAATCATCGCCACAATGATAAGGTTGTGAACGCTCTTCTATATGCTCAATAGAAATATGTACTCTATTAAGTATATCCAATGCTACATATTTATCGAATTGCATAGATTCCATCCCGTTCAATTCTTGATTTAAAGAAAGGATTCATGTTTTTGTGAATACGCACTACATCAACTGAGCACTTGAACAAGCCCTCTAAAAACTCTTTCAAGTCGGCCAATAAAAATGGATTAGGAGTTTCTGTTTCTACACAAACATCCAAATCGCTTTGCTCTGTTTGCTCATTTCGTGATACGGAACCAAAAATGCGCAAGGTCTTGATTCCAAAATCTTTAGTAATCTTGGAACTATTTTGTTTAATTATTGCTATATAATCTTGAACTGTTCTCATAACACCTATCTTTAAACAGTGCAAATATAAGAAAATATCTGGTATCTTCCAAACTTTTTGCCATGTTTTTGCAAATTTCCCCACAAAATATCATTTTAAAACTTTGGTACTTTCAAATATTAATCGTAATTTTGCAACATATTAGAGTAACCAAAAATAAGGAGGATTACAATATGACTAAAATAATGTCAAACTCAAAAGAACGACTAAACGATAAAGCCCAACGCTTTTTCGAGGATAGCTGTACTGTTCAAGAACCTACAGTTGCCTATCGTCACGAATATGCAACAGAGGCTCATAACGAATCCGAAGAATATCCTTTTATGACATCATGCAATAATGACGAGTTGGCGAATCATGTCTTAGCTCGTGAAGAAGAATATGCTAGAACAGGCAACGCCGTTGACTTTCTAGAAATGATGGCCGATTTCAAAAACGAATTCGAATGGTAAAGATACGTGTATTTTATCTTTTACCACTTCATCACCACCATATTCCCATCAAACTTACCCCACATTACGGGATGCTGACGATTCCCTGACGCTTCAACTACTCCTTGATGCACGAAGTTATAGATTTCCTTAGCCGTGATAACTCTATCCTTGTTTGTATCAGCACCACCTCGCAAGCCACGTTCCAAGAACACAGTAAACAGGCTATTCTTGAAACCTGTCTGTCTTGGAGTTTCTAAGGATTTCTCCATTGAACGAGAAGAGAGAAAGAACATCACATTCTCTTTAGAATAGTTAGTATTCCTCTTATTCGTATTTCTCATTTTCCCAGCAAAGCAAGCATCCACGAAAATCATTTTCTGCTGAGCTTTACTCTGTCTCATGATGCTCAATACGGAAGAGTAATACAAAACTCCATCGTAACACACCAATCCACCAGGCACACCATGACCACTAAAGTATAGGATAATAGCATCTGATGGCGTAGCCTTGGCAAATGTGTTACGCATTACAGTACATACCTTTTTGATAGTAACGTCTGAATTGACAAAACAATCAACCGTAGCATTACCATTCTTGGTAAAGATACCCGATATGGTCATGGCATCATTCGCACTTACCCGAAGGTCGTTTTGACGACCAGGATAATCGGCGATGCCCACGCTAACGATATAAGTTCTTGCTGGCAATGTTGGTATTGCCAGCAAGAAGATAAAGAAAGAAGATAATAGTCGCTTCATTATTACTCACAAATAGGTCTAATAGAACGCAAAGTCAAGATTGGCTCATATGTTAAATCTGAATCTTCCTCATTGAAGTATAAATAATAAGCATTCAATCCATGCCCCCTACTTGAACTCCAATAATAGCCAAAGGAATCTTTACGATAGATACCATAATCACTCTTTCTACCTGCGCCTGGCAAAAAGATACTTTTACCAGAAGGACCTGTAACCTTGCAACCTGTTGTCCCATTGTAAGTAATCCAACTCCAACGACATCTATCTATCAGTTCTTTAAACTGCTTACGAGTTGGAGTTTTCAATTTTCCTTCAGAAAGAAGATAAGCCACATCAAACTTGGTACCTGCAATTCCCTTATCTGTTGGAAATCCATCCAAAGAATGACCATTCATTCCATTTGCCCAACGATAATACTCCCCATACTCTTCAGGTTTAGTGGCACCCAGATTACAACCACACCATTTTACACTAAGTCCGAGATCAACAACATCAGAAGTATCAATATTACTTTCTTGAACCATGTAATCGGTAATATACATCGTAGCCTCTTTATCTTCTTCTTTCAAGAATTTAGGCTTTGGAACATCTAGCGGTTTGGATGATACCTTTTCTTGCACACGTTCAATCTCTTGCGGATCAGAATTTTCTTTAATCACAGTTGGCACATATAGAGTCTCTTCAGATTGAACCTTCTCATTTTTTACATGAACAACCTGAGCTTTCTCTGTACCCAACGCATCCAAGAATTCCTCCATCATATGATAGCGTTCCTTTCTTCTTGGTTGCATTGCTTTTTCAATAACTCGCTTCGTCTGCTCACTTATTTCCATCGGCAATTCCGGTAAGCCTTCATCAAAGACAGCAGTTGCCTCAGGAGGAGTTTGACCAGTCAACATCTTGAACATAGTAGCTCCCAAAGAATATATGTCTGTTTCAGGAGAGAACATTCCCAATCCTCCTACACGAGATTGCTCAATAGGCGCATAGCCAACACTCACTCCAACAGGACTACTCGTGGTCTGTTCACCAGCCACATCATAATTCTTGGACATACCAAAATCTATCAATACAACATCACCATTCTTTCGCAATAACACATTACCTGGTTTCACGTCTAAGTGATTCATGTTATGAGCATGGATATACTGCAAGGCAGACGCTATCTGTCTCGTATATTTCAAGGTCTCATCTTCCGATAAAGAACCTTTCTTCTCTATCAAATCCGACAATGAGCCACCATCGATGTACTCCATGACATAGTAAGCGGTACCATTCTCCTCAAACACATCCAACACCTTTATAATATGAGGGTGAGTCAACTTAGAGATATTCTTCGCTTCCTTGATAAACTTCTGGCGAAATTTCTCCACCAATTCTGCACTTCCTGTAGAAGGAACTGTCACCATAGATGATTCTTCATCACGATTACAGAGTTCCTTCATAAAGAATTCTTTGATTGTCACTTCGATTTCTGCATCAATCGTTCCCAAGGCACCTGCTACAGAAACCTTCTGCTTAGCCAAATAGGTAATTCCGAAACCACCTTGACCGAGCACTCGCTCAATTTTGTATTTGCCATTTAACAGCAAAACATTATTTCCTAACTGTTTCATTTTTTCTATTCTAATCTAAAGACTACAGGTACACTATATCTTACTCGCACGCACTCTCCATTTTGCTTACCCGGAATCCACTTAGGCATAGATTCTACTACACGCATAGCTTCTCTGTCTAGAGCTGGATCTGCAGATTTAGCAACTTTCACATGAGAAATGCCTCCATCATTTTCAACCACAAAGCTGATAATCACCCTACCTTGAACACCATTTTCCTGTGCTTCAATCGGATATTGAATATTATTGCCAAGATACTGCATCAAGGCGCTTTGTCCTCCAGGAAATGAAGGCATTTCTTCAACGACATCATATACTTTTTCCTGCGATTCTTGGGATGTATTATAGCTCAGCTGTTTGTCATTTACATCTTGTTCAGCACCTTGCTTTTGAACACTTTCTTGTACAGTTGTTTCAATATTTGGTACTGTCTTTTCTATTGCCTCATTATTACCTTGACATTTCATAAAAGCATAAACACAACCAATTACGAGAACAGCCAGTATCGCCAGAAAGATCCTTCTAGAATTTGACAGATTGTCGTCTTCATCGACATATTCCACATTTTCTTCCTTCTTTGGGACAACTATCGTCTGTTCATGAGTATCAACAAGATTGCTAGAAAGCTTTTGAGGCAAGACTTGTGTTTTCTCTTGATTAGTCAATACTTCTGAGGCGATAGTAGGCATCGTACTATTCATCAACTTCAAAAATTCAGATACAGTCTGCACTCTATCCTTCTTTCGAGGATTCATACCTTGCTCTATAGCGTGCCAAACAGTATCAGAAATACCAATAGGCTTATCTCCTATTCCTTCATTCAAGACAATACTAGCTTCAGGAGGATTCTTACCAGTAAGCAAATAGAACAAAGTTGCAGCAAGACCATAAACATCTGTTTCAGGAGAGAAATCCTGCAAACTCTGTTGGTACTGTTCCAAAGGAGCATAGCCAGCACTAATTCCTACGGGAGT
>NZ_QUCG01000111.1:0-6932 GCF_003473645.1 Prevotella sp. AM23-5
AAAGACGTGGAAAAGTTGTCTCAGCAAATAAATAACATTGAGGAATTCACGTTTGGAAATGTTTGCAACGATAATACTAACACTATAAATGGCAGAGTATGAAACGACAAGTGATAACAATACAGGAAGATATGGTCATCTACGCCCCACATCATGGTGAGGTGTGGATGACAGTTTGGGAGATTGCCGAACTGTTGAATGTAACAGGGACAGCAGTGAAGAATACCATCAAGCGCATTTGGAAACAAAGTGTGCTGAAAGACTTCCGGCATTCTCAATACATCAAACTTGAAAATGGATATTCTGCGCATGTCTATGATATGGAAGTGATTATCGCCATAGCACTTCAAATGGATACATACCAAGCCTTGTTGTTTAGACAATGGTTTATCAGTAAGGTTGTGAACCGCAAGGATTGCCAAGCAGAGCAAGTAAAACACGAGTATCCGATGATTATTGTGATGAACGGAACGATGCCAAGAGGTGCAAGTTAGAATCTCTCATCTTTTAATAAGATCCTACACCTTTATAATATAATAGCGTACAGAGGGAACGATTTTTGTCGTTGTACCCTGTACGCTATTCTTGTTTCGCTATTATGAAGCAGTACCCTCCCCTTGTGAAACAGTGCCGTCGATTATCGGCTTGCGGTAATTACCAGTGAGAAGTGCTTGTATCTCGGATTCCGGATAGAGGGTTTTGCCACATAATATAATGTAGGGCAAGATGCCTTGTTTGCGATATTCCTGCAAGGTACGGCGACTAAGCTTCAGGAACTCGGAGAGTTCCTTGTCGGTGAGGTATCGCTCCCCGTCCAAAGGTGGGCTGTAGGACTCGATGAATGAGGATAGCCAGTTGTTGGCTTTCTTCAAGGATTGCATGGCGGTGTCTATCGACTTGCTCTCATGCGTAAGAAGTTGGTTCATGTTCATTGTTTACAATTTGGATTAAGTGGTGAATATAAAATGTGTTGGCTCGCCCAGGGTAAAGTTTTTGGCTTTGCCTTGGGCGAGTTTGGCTTTACGCTATACCGATTTGATTCTGGCGATAAGCGGAACGATGGCTTTGACCTCTTCGGGGCAGTAATAGAATTGGCGACCTATCTGGGTATGCCCCAAGAAACGGCGGTCACGAAGTTTTTGTAAGGTGCGCTGGCTGATGCGAAGTTGCTGGCAGACCTCATGCCCTGTAAGCCATTTGTTCAGACGCTTGCCGTTAGCCTTATGCTTCAGCAACTCCACTTTCTTTACCAAGGCATCGTATCTTGCCATCATCAAGTCGAATGCCTTCTTTTCCATTGTTACTACTTCCATATTCTCTGTTTTATTGGTTCAACAAATTCGGATGCAAAGTTAATGTGTGTATGTTGAAAAACAATGAAAATGAATAACTGTGGCAGTGCTTTTCTGGGGTTTGCCGACCGCTTGGCAAGAAAAATCAAGAAAATTATACGTGGGTCATTAATGAGTTGTTAAACGGGTATTTCTCAAATGCTTAATTTTGCCGCCGAGAAATAAAAACAACGAATTACATAACATTTCAAACGGAATTAGAATGGAAGTAATAACAATGGAAAGTGCAGCCTTCAAAAAGCTGACAGAACAGTTGACAGAAATAGTCCAGTACGTGCGATTGGCAAAAATGGCATTTCAAGAGAAGTTGACGGGCAAGAGATTGAAGCCGATGTTGACCAATGACGATGCAGCTAAGATGCTTGGTGTGAGCAAGCGCACCTTGCAGCGAATGCGCTCGGAGAACCGCATTGAGTTTATTAAAATTGGCAATCAATGCCGATACCAAGTTGAAGCCATTGAAAGAATGGTTGAGGAACGAACAATAGCAAAGGAAACATGAGCATGGAAGATGGAACATTGAGAAAACTGGAGTTATATCTCCATGACCTACACAAAAAGATAGACGGCATCTACGACATGCTGATGTTGAGACACGAACGAGAGACGGAGCAAAAAGGAAGTTCTGCCATCAATGAAAAATTGCTTGACAACCAAGACCTCTGCCTCTTATTTCAAATATCCCCTCGTTCCCTTCAACGCTATCGCAGTCTGGGAGTGCTTCCCTACAAGCGTTTGGGGCAGAAAACATACTACACGGAAGAGGATGTGATGCAGTTTGTAGAGAATAATGTCAAAGAATTTAAGAAAGAGAATGTGGAGCATTACTTGACTCGCATTCATCAGAAATTCAAATAACAAAAGTATTCACCATTAAAAATTTACAATTATGGTACAAAAGAAAAAGAGTGATGAACAGGACGTGCTGGTAGTCCGTGACGAGAAGACGGGCGAGATCAGCGTCGTCGCCGGACTCAGCAGGGACGGCACACCGAAGCGAGCACCCGCCAAGGCGGAGAACACGTCTGACTTCCTGCGTTTTGACCGCAACAGTGACCTGATGGACAGTTTCTTTAGAAACTTCTTCCGCCAGTGCAAGGAGCCAAGCCGATTCGGATTCTACCGCATAGCGGCAGACCAGGTGGAAAACCTGCTTGGCGTGATGAAGGAGTTGCTGAAAGATCCGGAGGCTAACAAGGAGATTCTTTCCGCCCACAAGGTTGACACCTCCAATTATGAGAAAGAGGCAAAGCAATCGGAAGGTCAGGCGAAAGAAACCGCATCATCGGACGATGCGTCCAAGACGCAAGCTAACACAGAAAAAGAGAATGTATCATCTGAACAAACCAACGAAAAAGAGAACGACATGGAACAGAAACCAGAACAGACCGCAACCGAACAGCAGGCACAGACCGCTCCGGGTGTAAAGCAGAACCTCATTAGTTGTAACGATGTGAACCTGCGGGAACTTGGTGCCAAATATGGCATAGACTTCAACAGTATGAATGAGAAGGATATGAAAGCCCTGCTCAACTACGGCAAGACGGGGCTTGTGATTGTGAAGCCGACCTTCGGTGGTGAACAGATAGAGATACAGGCCCGTCTGTCATTCCGCAAGGACGATAACGACCAGTTGCAACTCGTGCCGCATTTCGTGCGCAACGAGCCTAAACTCGATGTAGCTTACAAAGGCTATACCTTCACTCCAGAGGACAAGAAGAACCTATTGCAGAACGGCAACCTCGGAAAGGTAGTGGATTTCCCCGACAAGAATACAGGTGAGCTGCGTCCTCATTTCATCAGTATCGATCGTCTCACCAATGAGATTGTGGACATCCCTACCAACAAGGTGCGCATACCCGATACCATCGGCAAGACACCTATTACCAAGGACGACAAGAGAGTGCTCTACTCAGGTATTCCGCTTCGCAAGGAGATTGAGCTTGCCAACGGGCGCAAGTTTACACCGCTGTTGCAGGTGAATGTGGAACAGCGTGGCGTAGAGTTCGTGCCTGGCAGCACAAGACAGGCGCAAGGTCAGAAACAGAATGGAGACAAGAAGCAAACCGCTGACAAGCAGGAGCAGAAGGCAGAAGGTGATGCGGGCGGTCAGAAGAAGCAGCAAGATCCCAACCACTGGCTCAATGAGGACGGGACCATCCGCCGACTCAACACCTATTTCAAGAAGGAACTGACCGAGCAGCAGAAGGACGACTATGTGGCAGGCAAGACCATCGAGATCAAGGAAGTGCCGAACAAGAACGGCAGCGGTACCTATACCGCCTACGTGAAGTTCGATTTCGACAAAATGCAGCCACGTTCCTACCGCAACAATCCAGACCTCAAACAGGCAAAGGAACAGATTCCGACCAACGAGAACAAGGTACAAGTCGCCGTCAACGAGCATGGCAAGACCCATGAGGCGACCAAGCACACCAAGGATCCGCTGAGTCCGGGACAGTCTGCGCCAAAGAACGAAAAGCAGCAGAAGGAACAGAACGCAGAGGAACAGAAGCCAAAGAGAAGGGCAAGAAGCGTGAAGATGTAGTTGCCGCCACTTGATCCACAGAGTTAATCATCCATCATAACAACCGACATCTGCGACCGTCTATCCCACGGTTGCGGATGTCACAAAAACAACAGACAATGAAGACAATCATCGCAGAGAAACCAAGCGTAGCCAAGGAAATCGCCCACATTGTGGGAGCTGACAAGCGTGAGGAAGGCTATATGCAGGGCAATGGCTATTTTGTGACATGGGCATTTGGACATTTAGTGCAGCCAGCTATGCCGGAAACCTACGGCATGAAGGGATTCCATGCAGAGAATCTGCCTGTGATTCCCGACCCGTTCGTTCTTGTTCCCCGACAAGTCAAGACAGAGAACGGCTACAAACCAGATGCAGGTGTGCTTGCCCAGATTAAAATTATCGGCAAGCTGTTTGACAGCAGTGAGCGCATTATCGTAGCAACCGATGCCGGACGTGAGGGAGAGTTGATTTTCCGATACCTCTATGCGTATCTTGGTTGCAGGAAACCTTTCGACCGTCTCTGGATCAGTTCGCTTACGGACACCGCCATCCGTGAGGGACTTCGGAACCTCACGGACGGCAAGGAGTATGACAATCTCTATCATGCAGCCAAGGCACGAAGTGAGGCAGACTGGCTCGTCGGCATCAACGGCACACAGGCCCTGACGATAGCCGCAGGACGTGGCACCTATTCCGTAGGTCGTGTGCAGACTCCGACACTTGGCATGGTGTGCGAACGCTATTGGGAACACAAGCGTTTCGAGTCGAAACCGTTCTGGCAGGTACACTTCGGTGTGGTTGATGCAGACAGTGGCAATATACTGAAGTTCACATCTGCCAACCGATGGACAGACAAAGCCACCGCAACCGACATCTATAATAAGGTGAAAGATACCGATTCTGCCATCATCACAAAGGTCACAACCAAGCGAAAGGTGGAGAAAGCACCGCTCCTTTACGACCTCACCACCTTGCAGAAAGAAGCCAACTCCCAGCATGGCTTCACGGCAGAGCATACCCTCTCCATCGCCCAGAAACTCTACGAGGCAAAGTTCATCACCTATCCGAGAACATCAAGCCGCTATATCTCGGATGATGTATTTGCCACCCTTCCCAAACTCTTCAAGAATTTGGAGAATCATTCGGAATATGGAGAGAAAGTGAAACTCTTGCCTGGCAGTGAGGACTACAGCAAGAACAGCGTGAATGCCGCCAAGGTGACCGACCACCATGCCCTGCTCATCACAGAAAATGCAGCCATTGGTCTTTTCAAGGACGAGAAGATCGTTTATGACATGATATTGTGCCGGATGATTGAAGCGTTCTCGGCAGACTGCATCAAGGACATCACATCAGTAACGGCGCAAGTGGATCATGACGTCGAATTTGGCATCAGTGGCTCCATCATCCGACAGACTGGCTGGCGAGCGTTGCCGCTCAAGGAAAAGAACAACAGGCAGGACAAGGATGCAGACGCAACAGACAATGAGGTCAAGGATCAAGTCATTCCCAACTGGCAAGAAGGACAGCATATCACTCTTTCTGGCTGCACCATCACGGAGGGCAAGACCAAACCAAAGCCATTGCATACGGAATCCACATTGCTTGCAGCAATGGAGACCGCAGGCAAAGAGATAGAAGATGATACGATGCGCCAGGCAATGAAGGACAGCGGTATTGGCACACCTGCCACACGTGCCGCCATCATCGAAACCCTGCTCAAACGAGAGTATATGGTGCGCCAGCAGAAGAAACTTGTGCCGACAGAAAAAGGACTTGCCCTGCATTCCGTGGTGAAGAACATGGCGATTGCCAATGTGGAGATGACGGGCAAATGGGAGGCGGAACTTGCCAAGATAGAACGAGGTGAAGCAAGTGCAGACGGGTTCACCCATAGTATCGAAGGTTATACCCGTGAAATCACTGCGGAATTGTTAGGTTGTGACAGACTTTTCAGCCACAAGGATTCCGGCTGCCAGTGTCCTAAATGCAAGCAAGGTACCATGCAGTTCTTCGGAAAGGTAGTAAGATGCAGCAACAAGGAGTGCGGTATGCCAGTGTTCAAGCAGGTAGCAGGAAAGTTGCTCACTGATTCCGACATCACCGACTTGCTTACCAAGGGCAAGACCAGAACGCTCAATGGTTTCACCAGCAAGCAAGGCAAATCATTCTCCGCAGCCATTGCCTTTGACGAGAATTTCAACACGAAATTCGTCTTTGCAGAGCGCAAAACAGCAGAAAAGCGAGGAAATGTGAAGAGATACAAGAAATAGTTTGTACCTTTGCCACCGAAACATGGTTCATAAATGGTGTCTTTATTCAGGATGCTTTTATTTACTGTGGATTAAGTGGCGGCACTCGGAGGGATACCGAGTGCCTTTTTCTTGCTTTCAACTAACATCAACCGCCATCCACGGTTTATTATTCACCACTTAATCCATTCAACTGACAAATGAACAGAAAGAAACAGGCACAGACAGAGCTGTCCTATTACGGACTGTATCTCTTGAACCACCTCATAGAGAACCGTTTTCCACAAGCCAGCGATGCGGACTTTATCCGCGAACGTGCAGACCATGCCGCAGAAGTATATGAGCAGGCACGGCGTGATGCCCTCTTTGCCGATGCGGCACAAGAGCTTGCCATGTCAGCATTGCTGAAAGGTCTCCGCTTTTCCAAGTACAGCATCCTGTATGATGTTGTTGACAGTGAGTTTCCCCTGGAGGTAGCAGTAGAAGATCAGGAAGCGTTTGTCAAGAACCTCCTGCCTTTGGTTGATAACGTGTATTCCATTTACGACCTCACCGATGACGATTTTGCCCAGTCACCGGACTACGACCAGCTCTACACTGAGTTGACTGGAGCCGTAGCCATTTTCATAGAGTCAAATGGCGTACAATAGAAAACAACGTCTGAACGACAACATCAAGGCGATAGAGACGGCATTCATCCTTGACAGGGAACAGCGCACGCCGACCGCCCGTGAGCGTCTCCTTCTGGAGCGTTACTGCGGATTCGGGGTCTTTAACTTTTTAATTTGTTGATAACTC
>NZ_QUCG01000112.1:0-6914 GCF_003473645.1 Prevotella sp. AM23-5
ATTCTAACCAACTGAACTAACGCACCAAATTAAGATATTAACTTAACCGCTTATAGCGCATTTCTCATTTGCGAGTGCAAAGGTACTACATTTTTTTGATTCCACCAAATTTTTCCGCTATATTTTTACAAAAAAGATTGAAAAAAATATGCGTCCTCATATCCACTGCCCGTTTTCAGCCATCCTTTCAGCAATTTATCACCCTGAAAGCCAACTACTTCAAGCATTTTCACTGCATTTTGGTTACTTTCCGCTACAATGGCATAAATCTGATGCAAATGCAGCACATTTGATGCATATTGCATCAAAAGACGGATAGCCAACTGTGCCAAGCCCTGATGCTGATGTTCCTTTTTGATAACAATTCCCAGCTCGGCACGCTGATGACGGGGGTCGAAATTCATCAGATCGATGATGCCCACAGCTTCCTGTTGCTCGTTTTCTACAATCAGGCGAACCTGTTTATCGGTATAGATATCCGCCGTAGCCGTAGTGATATAGTCGAGCAACACCTGGCGGGAGTACGGCACATTGGTACCCCCCACCTCCCAGAGACTTTCATCATTCTCCATTTCATAGAGAAAATCCAAATCTTCCGGTTCCAAAGCCCTTAAACGAATCTTCTTATCTTCCATATTCCTCCCAAATAAATATTTTCCTATTATATTTCCTAATCTACCTACTATGATATGAGCACCTATTATATAATGTACGCGCGTACCTTATATATATTGTGCATTTCATCCATATCCATCACCTCCCCTTCCGTTATCACCTTCCCGATTTCCCGGGTATAGATAGCCAGCTTGTCAGGCTCATCCGCCCGAAGCGAAAGCTGATGCAGAATTTCCCCGTAACTCATCTTGTCGGCATCAAACAGCAGATACTCCGATTCATCCACCACAGAAGGCGTAAAGAACCCCAGACTCTTTCTCATTCTCGCCGCCAGCATCCTGACCAACGCTACGGAAGCACTGGCATAGATGGCTGTCCGGACAGGAAGACTCAAGAGCAGCGACATACCCGCATAATGCTTGCGGAAGAAGATGAGCATCGCCTCATAGAAGACATGCACATAGCGGAAACTGGATTTCTGCGTGCTCTCTCCCTTATAATGCAGGATATCCAAAGGCAGGAAATAGTTGTGATAACCGCCCTTCAACATGCGATAGGAAAGGTCGATATCCTCTCCATACATGAAGAAATCCTCATCTAACAGTCCCACCCGATCCAGGGCTTTACGGCGCAACATGCAGAAAGCGCCACTCACCACCTCTATCCGGTTCGGCTGATCCCATGGCAGGAATCCCATATAATAGCGTCCGAACAGTGGATGCTTGGGCCATCGGTTGCAGAATCCCAGCATCTTGAAGAAAGAAACCATCGGTGTAGGCAATCCTCTCCTGCTCTCCCTCGCCCATCTTCCATCCGCATTCAGCATCCTCACGCCTGCCGCTCCCGCATCGGGATGGGCATCCATAAAGCGGATGCATTCGCTCAGCACCTGCTCGCCCACGATGGTATCAGGATTCAGAAGGAGTACATACTCCGCCTCGCTCTGACGGATGGCGATATTGTTGGCTCGGGCAAAACCCAGATTGTGGTTGCTGCCCACAAACCGCACCATCGGATATGCTTCACGGGGATAGCGGTGCTGCAGATACTCCAGCGATCCATCGGAAGAATGATTATCCACCACGATGATCTCTGCCACATCCTTCTTTCCGGAGGAAGATGAAGCATCATCCTCCTGCATCACTTCGAAGGCACGGAGCACCGAACGGATGCATTGGTCGAGATAATACTTCACGTTATAGCTTACTATGATAACCGAGAGTTTCAAAACCTATCTTAACGATTAAGTGTTAACTACAAAACTATCACCTATTCTCCCTCCTCACTGGTTTCCTCGATACATCTGCCGATAGACGGATAAACGAAGAAAAGACAGAGCACAAGGATGATTGCCATATAGCCGAATGCAGGCGACATGGTCTGATAATACATAAAGGTATTGATGAGCATAGGCAGACAGAGCATGTTGATGCGGGTAGTGCCCCAGAAAAGCAGAGCATCACCCTTTTCCGCCAACAGTTTGCGGCGGATTGCCTTCAGGCTGAACAGCTTCAGCGCCATCGGAATCACCACAATGGTGGCAAGCTCCATTACTACCAGGATGCCGAACATCATCGTCTGGTTGGCAGCGATATCATTGGCGGTCAGTATCTCCGTTTCATAGAGAACTACCAGCAGAAAAGCCACCAACAGCATAAAGAGGAAGTTGGTCATCAATATTCGTTGTACTTGTTTGATATTCATTTATTTCTATTGATTAAATGGTGTTCTGTTCAGGATACTTCTACCCAGCGTCACTTCATCGGTATATTCCAGTTCATCTCCCACGGAAATGCCTCGGGCTATGACAGAGAGCTTCACGGGATAGTCGGCAAGCTTGCGCGAGATATAGAAATTGGTGGTATCGCCCTCCATCGTACTGCTTAAGGCAAGAATCACCTCCTTTACTCCCCCCGCAGCCACACGCTGTACCAGAGAATCAATCTCCAGGTCGGCAGGTCCGATACCATCCATCGGCGAGATGATGCCACCCAGCACATGATACAGTCCATGAAACTGCTGGGTATTCTCCACTGCCAGCACATCCTGCACATTCTCCACCACGCAGATGACAGAGGCATCGCGTCGGGGATCGGAACAGATGGGGCACACCTCGGTATCACTGATATTATGGCACACACGACAGTACTTCACCTCGCGCTTCATCCGGGCGATGGCATCCACAAACTGATCCACATCCCCTTCCTCCCTACGGAGCATAAAAAGCACAAGGCGCAAAGCTGTCTTGCGCCCTATACCCGGCAGCTTGGAAAACTCTCCCACTGCCTTTTCCAATAATGCAGAAGAATATTGCTGCACCATCACACTAGAGATAAATACCGATTCCCACCTTGAAACCTATCGTAGAATAATCAGTATGCTTCTTGAAGCTCTGATCATAGTAGATAGCCGGCTCAATGGTTACCTGCTTGCTGACAAAGTAGGCATAGCCTACCTCCACGCCCGGCATAAAGTCATTGTAGCTGCCCGAATGAGCCACCTTGGCACCAAAACCGAGATACAATCCATTCTGCTCGATATAATATCTGGCCTGAGCTCCGGCAGAAAAGTAATCCTTCACGCCATCCTGACCCGAATGAGTATATTCTACATGCCCCAGGAGCATCCAGTCATCTTCTACAAAATAACCTGCCTTTGCCTGAACACCGAAGTTCAAGTCCTGACTGCCATTATAACTGAGATTGAGACCCGTGAGCGACGCGCCGCAATACTGCTTTCCACTTTCAAACTGAGCATTGGCCCCCAAACTTACCAGAAGAGCTGCTGCTGCCAAAACTATTTTTTTCATACGTAACATTTTTATGTGTTGCTATTATTAATTTTCATATTCTGTCTGTACCAGGCAAAGAACCAGACCAGCGCTACCACCAGGACGATGACACTACCCGTATAAGCCACCGACTCGCTCAATGCCAGAGCCATCGGCGAGAGGAGCAGGAAGGTAGAACATACCACTGTCATCAGCAAGGCTGGCACCAGGGTGATGATGAACGGCTTCTTGCGCTGTACCAGATACACGGTCAAAGTCCAGAGTGTGAAGACCGCCAGCGTCTGGTTAGCCCATCCGAAGTATTGCCAGATAACATTGAATCCATCAGGATTCTCCATCTGCCATACCAGGATGCCCATCGTAACGGCAAACAGAGGTATGCAGATATAGAGACGGCGACGCATCGCACGCTGTTCCAGTCCGATAGCCTCGGCTATGATGAGTCGGGCACTGCGCAGAGCCGTATCACCACTGGTGATAGGCGCAGCCACTACTCCCAGCAGGGCAAGCACTCCACCAGCCACACCCAACCAGCTGGAGCAGACAATCTTCACCACGGTAGGTGCATCAAAGTTCTGAATGAGCGACTTTCCGCCATCCACCTGAGCGATAAACTGCTGAGCTACCTCTGGACTCACGCATTCACGCCATCCTCCATAATAGAAGAAGTACATGGAAACCGTAGCCCATATCAGCGCTACCACTCCCTCGGTAATCATCGCACCATAGAATACCGGTCTGCCCAGCTTCTCACTCTTCATGCAGCGAGCCATCAATGGGCTTTGGGTAGCATGGAAGCCACTGATGGCTCCACAGGCGATGGTAATGAAGAGGCATGGGAAGATAGGACTCTTTTGGACGAACGGTTCCGTACCCAGCCACGCAGGATTCTCATTGAGATTGCAGGAAGCCAGATTGCTCCACAACTCAGGCAAGGTTGGCCACTTGATGAACAGTCCGATCATCAACGCACCTGCCATGAAAAGCAGCGAGAAGGCAAAGAGAGGATATATCTTTCCGATAATCTTGTCGATAGGCAGAAGCGTAGCGATGATGTAGTAGATGAAGATGAGGATAATCCAGAACATCTTACTTCCCACAAACGAGCCAGAACTGCAGATGCCACCCAGAATAATGGCAGGACTATATACAAACACGGCACCCACCATCATCAGCAGCAGTACTGAGAACACGAGCATCACCTTCTTGGTGTTGCCGCCCAGATACTTGCCCACCAGCTCCGGCAGTCCGGCGCCATCATGGCGGATACTGAGCATACCACTCATATAATCGTGCACGGCACCGGCAAAGATGCAGCCAAACACAATCCAAAGATAAGCCACCGGTCCATACCAGGCACCCATGATGGCTCCAAAAATCGGTCCAGTACCGGCAATATTCAGGAACTGAATCATAAAGATTTTCCAACTAGGCAGCACCATAAAGTCAACTCCGTCGGCTTTTGCCACTGCTGGCGTAGGACGGTCGTCAGGACCAAAAACATGCGCCACAAATTTTCCATAAAGGAGGTAGCCCAATATCAAGGCTGCCAAACTAATGATGAAACTGACCATTTTCTTTTATTGTTTTTTTGAATTCTCTCTTCTTTTTGAGCCTAATCGCACTTTTTCATACGAATTGCACCGCAAAAGTAACATTTTTATTTGAAATACGAAAAATTATCCGTATCTTTGTTGCCAAATTGAAAGAATATGAAGAAATTATATACATTTTTAATGTTTTTAGGCAGTATTTTACCTGCACAGGCTCGCAATATACCTGAAAAGAAGCAGATACTGCCGGGTTCCAGCATCATATACAACAGTCTGGCGCCCAAGCACGAGGTAAGAGCTGTATGGCTCACCACCATCGGCGGAATCGACTGGCCTCACTCCTACTCCCAGTCGCCCTACTCGGCCAAGAAGCAGCAGCAGGAACTCTGTCAGATTCTCGACCGCCTGCAGCAGGCAAAGATCAACACCGTACTCATCCAGACCCGCATCCGTGGCACCATGATCTATCCTTCCGATTACGAACCTTGGGATGGATGCCTCTCGGGATTCCCGGGAAAGACACCGGGCTACGATGCCCTGCAGTTTGCCATCGACGAATGTCACAAACGCGGTATGGAGCTCCATGCCTGGGTGGTTACTATCCCGGTAGGTAAATGGGAGGCACTGGGATGCAAGAGCCTCCGGAAGAAATTCCCGGGACTCATCAGAAAGATAGGTGCCGATGGATATATGAATCCGGAAGACAGCCGTACCGGTGATTACCTTGCCGGAATCTGCCGCGAGATTACTCACCGATATCATGTGGATGGCATCCACCTCGACTATATCCGATACCCGGAAACCTGGAAAATCAAGGTGAGCCGCGACCAGGGAAGAAACTACATCACCCGCATCGTGGAGAAGATTCACAACGCTGTGAAGTCGGAAAAGCCTTGGGTCAAGATGAGCTGCTCGCCAGTGGGCAAATACGATGACCTGAGCCGTTACTGGAGTCACGGATGGAATGCCAACACCAAGGTTTGCCAGGATGCACAGGGATGGCTGCGCGACGGACTGATGGACGAACTCTTCCCGATGATGTACTTCCGTGGCGAGAACTTCTATCCTTTCGCCATCGACTGGCAGGAGCAGAGCCACGGCAAGATTGTGGTGCCTGGACTCGGCATCTACTTCCTCGACCCGAAAGAAGGAAAATGGAAGATTGATGACGTGACCCCCGAAATGTACCTCACCCGCAGCATGGGAATGGGATACTGCTTCTTCCGAAACAAGTTTCTGCTGGACAACAAGCAGGGCATCCTCGATTTCACAGAGAGATTCAACGAATATCCATCGCTCGTACCTCCGATGACCTGGGCAAGCAACCGCCAGCCGCAACAGCCACAGGCTCTCAGCGTAAGGAGCGAAAAGGGAAATGTTCAGATTTCATGGAATAATCCGTCAGAATATACCGATGGTACTGCAATTCCTACTCCCTATATATATAATAATGTATATGCGAGCAGAAAATATCCCGTGGATGTTACAGATGCCAGAAACCTCATTGCGGCTCGACATCTGGGCAACGAACTGCTCTTGAAGTCGGAAGATGACGACCAGCCACTCTATTTTGCCGTTACTTCGATGGACGGATATGGCATAGAAAGTGGCGCTACCCAGGAAAACAGTCGAGATTTCAGCAGAAAGTTGACCGCCTGGGGTGCAGCCAGGATGTTGCGCTGTGATGCTAAAAACGTACATTTGCCGGAAATCGCCAAAAAGTTGGATACAAACGTCTTTCTGGTCGAAACCCTGCAAGGTACGGCTGTGGAGCACCTTGTGAGCGAACACAATCTGATAGATATCAGTAGGTTAAGCAGTGGAACCTATCGCCTTTGCAGCATCAATCAGCGGGGTGTGAAGCATACGTTGGGAACCTTCTACAAGAAAAAAATTGCAGAAAATTGAAAAAAAACTGCAGAAAAATTTGGTGGAATCAAATATTTGTAGTACCT
>NZ_QUCG01000113.1:0-4467 GCF_003473645.1 Prevotella sp. AM23-5
TTATCTCAAATTTTAACGAACTATTGTAATAACCAAGATAATTGTTTCCATACGCTATATTTTTGTGCAAAGATAGTGAAAATATTGATAGGTTGTATCGGGTTGAGGGCGATTTCTGTACAGTTTAGACTTTTGCTAAATAAATGAGCAGGAAATGACTCAGCATAAAATGCTGAGGAACTGGGGCTTAACTTGCTAAAAATTTATTTTGAGCATAGTTAGGCAGGGTGCAAGGTTCTTCGTAACTTTGCACCAAGTTCAATAGTGAACGAAACGATTAATCTATCATTTATTATGTCAGAATCTAAGACATACATCTTTGGTGAAAACCAAAACGGAGGTTCAAACGGAATGCTTGGACTTCTTGCTCCTCTGCTCCAGAAGCAGGGTGTTGATCCAAATGTGCTTCTCGCCATGAAGGGTAACAACGGAATGTGCGGCGAAGGCGGCTGGTTCATGTGGGTTATCTTCCTCTTCTTCCTTATGGGTTGGGGTGGCAATGGCTGGGGCGGCTTCGGCGGCAACGGTCGTGGCGGTATCGCTAACGAGATTAACAATGACTACGGTCGTAGCCTCTTGATGGATGCCATCGGCGGTAATCGTAACGCTCTCAGTAATCTCGCTACTCAGCTCAACTGTACCGAGGGTCAGATTCAGAATGCTATTTCTGCCTTGACTTCTCAGGTTCAGAATGTAGGTAATCAGGTTGGTATGAGTGGTATGCAGACCATTAACGCTTTGCAGCAGGGTAATATGCAGATTGCTCAGCAGATTGCAAACTGCTGCTGCGAGAACCGCTTGGCTATCTGTCAGCAGACTGGAACCTTACAGAATGCCATCAACAACGTAGCTACCGGTCAGGAGCGTGGCTTCGCTAACGTGGCTTACGAGACTCAGCGACAGACTTGCGACTTGCACAACGCTATCAAGGAAAGCACTCAGACCATCGTTGACGGTCAGAAGCAGGCTGAGATGCGTGAGATGCAGAACAAGATTGATTCTCTGCGTGAAGAGAACAGTACCTTCAAGTCTTCTGCTATGACCTCTCAGATTGTAGGTCAGGCTGTAGCTCCTATCAATGCGGTACTGGCAGGTCTCCAGAGCGAGGTGGCTGGTATCAAGTGTAAGTTGCCAGAGACAGTAACTACTCCTTACAGCCCATTTACTGCGGTTCCTAACTGCGTGGCTTATCAGGCAGGTTTGTATGGTTTGAATGCTGCTAACGGTGCAGGATTCTGGGGTTAAAGAAAGGAGGCTGCTATGTTATGGTTAAGACCTTATACCTGGGTGAATCGTAACGGTTCGGCGGCTATCGCTTCTACAGGCGTGGCGGTGAATACTGCCAATGTGGTGTTCACCTTTAAAAACCACGCCTTCGTGAATGCCAACTACAGAGGAACGATTTTCGTAAATCTGAAACAGGCTATTCCGACTGGAACGACTAGTACGCTGCCTATCCTTTTCGAGACCAACGGCGCAACCCAAGCTGTAACCAAATTCAATGGTGATGCTTTGACGGTTGCAGACGTGCCGGGAACTGGAGTGGTTCAGCTCTGGTTTGAGAGAGACACTAACACCCTTCAGCTGATGACGGGTATTGTTTAACAAACAGAATAGATAATAGGAGATTACATTATGTTTCAAGGTTTAAGAACAAATTCTTTATTCTATGTCCTAGATAAGGGTGAGAACCCTAGCTTGCGGATCGGTCAGGTTGTTTCGGTGAGCAACCCTCAGACGAGATACCCATCCTTCAATAATGGCTTCACTCCTCAACCTATGGAGACTGTGGTGGACGTTAAGGTGAAGCTGGGTGACGAGGAGGTGGATTTCAAGCAGCTACCTGCTAACGGACAGATAGCGAACGACAAGAATCTTGTGGTGAGCGACAACAAGGAAGCCATGAGTGCAGAGGTTGATACGATGCTGAGACAATCCAAGGCGATACTGGAGAGCGTAGATTACCACAAGAAAGTTGTTGATTCTTGTGAGGGAATGCTATTGCAACTCAACCCCCAGATAGCCAAGGAGAGGGAACAGACTGAGAAGATCAACAAGCTGGAAGGCAAGGTTTCCGGCATTGAGGGCAAGATTGACAAGATGATGGGATGGCTCCAACAGAGCATCAATAAGTAATCTCCTATCTATTCACTTTTAAAATCTTATGATTATGATAATGGTTGAGATTACAGAAGACAAGTTTGATGGCTTGTATGAGAACGTGGAGAAGGGCTTGCGCTACTTGGATAAGGCGATGAACTGCCTGGGCGAAATGAAGCGTGATGGCAGACGTGACCGATACGGCGAGCGCAACCGCATGCCCGATTACAGAGGTCGTGGAGGCAGAAGTGGTATGCGAGAGCATGAGGAGTACGAAGACATGCGCCAACGTGAAGACCGTGGACGTGATTACAGAAGTGATTACGGAGAAGATTACTAACTAGTTTGGGGTGTGCTCAAAAGTGGGCACACCCCTTTCTTAAATTGATTGAGATTATGGGAACAAAATACAGACAATCATTAAATGCCTACGATTATCAGCCGGAGGAAATGAGGGCTTACCTGAGATACAACGGCTGGCACTTCAATAAGAAGATGTGCGAGTGGGCAATCAAGCAGATGCGGAAGAACGGTAAGCCTATCCGCATCATGAGCAAGGATGATATTGAGGACATCTTGAAAAAGAACAATATCGTGCTGGAGAATAATGTGGGCTATGATGCGGTTTACATCGCACACATGTGCCTTGCTGATTTCTACGGCTCGTCTATCACGGAGGAGAAGCAGATGGCTCAGTTCATCAAAGACTACGTGGATGATGAGGATCAGCAGGATGGTTTCATCTTCAACCGTTTCTATGCAGATACATCATTCAATGGCATAGGCATTCCTTGGGAAGACATTTTGTAAAATATGACAGAGCAGGAGATTTACATAGATAGATACGACTGGACCGTGCACGTAATGTACGATGTTCACGCAAAGGATGCCATGAAGATAAGAAGGCATCTTCGGGATTTGGGGTGCAGCGGCATTCCTCTCGAAGATGCCTGTAATCTCGTGCTCGAAGGTGAAGCGAATAAGGGGATAACCTATTCTAATGTTGATGTTCGGAAATCGGTGGTTGTTATCGGATGGACCACTTCTAAAGCGGAATGTATGAATAGCCTCAGCCACGAAATGCTGCATGTGGTTCAGCATATTTCCGAGCAGTTCTTGATAAATATGTATGGGGAGGAGGCTTGCTATTTGCTTGGTGGATTGGTGCAGGCTTGCTACAGAAGAAAAGGGTGAATCTTTCGACTCACCCTTCTTCTTTATATATAGATGCCTTTACTTACATAGGAAATAAGTACTTCTATATTTAAATTGTAAGTAAAATACTTATTGACTTGCTCACCTCAACAAAACTAAGTATCTTTGCAGTGTTATTAAATGATAACCTCAGCCACTATGTTTAGGAGTGAGGTGGCGACTCCATATAAAATAATATAATACTTAAAGGCTATTTCAAAGATGCTGAATATGATGCTATCTTCAAATATGCTAGGTTTCTTCCTGAGTCTGATGAACCTTACATCTTTGAAAGAAGTTCTAAAAAGCTAGGTAAAAAATAATCTACCTAGCTTTTTTATATTTACGAAGTCAGCGACTTAGAGTTCTAACTAGACACCTCTGTCCAAGTGCTGTTTGTTCTAATAGTGGCGAAATCAATAGAAATTCAATTAATGGAAACTGGATGGAGTTAAATACGCTATTTAATTCTAATGAATTAATAAGAATGGAATCTGATGGAATTATTTATCAATTTAATTTCAAGGAAAATTACATAGAAAGAAACTTTATGAGCGATGGAGGTAATATAAACCTTCTTTGTTTAGCCCAGCCTGATGGTGACAAAGTTATTCGACAAATTGAAATCAGTGGCAATACTATTGTCTCTAAATACAAAAGTATTCTTACTCATAATACTACTATTGTTGGAATCATTATATCAAATAATATTTTCTCAGAAAAGCCATCAATAGTTTCAGGCAATAAAAAAGGTCTGCAATCTGTATTTTAATATAGTAATAATACTAATATCAATTTTGAAGGCTATTATTTTTTTGTCAAATAATCTTTTTGGAAATTTTAAATCTGTTGAGGATAAAACATCGGCATAGGATGCTATTATTGGCAAATTTGGATTCGGCTATTCAAATGTGATTATCCAATCTAAAGAAACCAAAACTATTTCATTGATACCTGCTGACTTTAAAAATAGAATATGGTACAGTGACGTATGTATTTACAATTCAACTTGTAATTTTGTTGTAGTAGGTAAAATATTACAGAAATCGGATGGTACACGTAAATTTGTTAGTATTTTTAGTCAAGGTTCAGATATAACAGTTAGTGATGATTCTGGTAATATAGTTATAAGCAATAGTACTTCTTATCCTATAGAAGTTTTTTGTAGTTCTC
>NZ_QUCG01000113.1:4477-6883 GCF_003473645.1 Prevotella sp. AM23-5
CTTATCCTATAGAAGTTTTTTGTAGTTCTCTATTAAGAACTTATTAGCGAATTTAAACTGTATCAAAAACAAATTGATACAGTTTAAATAACACAACATTTTTATATAAGAACTTAGATATTATTATTAACAATATAGTCTTCTATGTAAACATTATTTATATTTACAGCACCTCCTAGTTTTATATTATCTTTTTTAAGTCTTTCTACAAATCCATAAAATCTATATTTGATATTAGAAGTTTTGTTGTCTTCAATATAAATTAAAGGAGCGTTAGTATCTTTTTCCAATAATTCTTTTATTTTGTCAGGGGCTACTCCGCCTATATTCAAATAAGCATCCACCATTCTAATATAACTATATTTAAATTCAAATAAATGTCCAGGAGTATATGTTCCTCCAAGTTGTTCGTTTGAATGAAAACCATAAGTAAAATTAATATTATAGAGTCCTATATTAACACAGTTATATGTTTTAATCATTTTCAATGATGATTCAGCTCCTACGGAAAGAAAGTTTACTGCTTTTAGAGATTCAAGATAGTATGGAGCTTTTACATCATCCCATGAATTGATAGTCTTTAAATCATGCCCACACCCATCTGCTGCAAGATTTTCAAAATTAGAATATATGATTCCCTTTATATAAAAAGCACACATGTTACAATATATACAATAACATGTTCTCATATTTATTGTAGTATTTTCTACTTTTATACTGCCATCTTCTGAAATATTTCCTGTTATTGCAAATCCTATTTTGTTATAAAATGAATAACAATGATCAATATTGGTGAGATAAGCCATAAGGAAAAACCCAACATCTCCAGATAAGCATTGAACTTCTGTTAAAGTAATTCTATTGCATTCTCCATTTGTTTTAATACAACAAAAACCGTGAAGTGCATCATTATAGGTATTGTATGATGCCTTTTGTGAAACACCTCTCAAAGTAATATTTTCAACAATACATCCACTATTTATTTGAAGAATGACTTTTGCGTTAGGGTTTTCACAATGCAGAGAGTATATTGTATTTTCTGCATTATGGTCAATATCCATTCCTATAAGATGTTTATTCTTTGGTAGATTAAGAACTACACCTTTTTGATCTATCGTTTCCACTTTATACTCTTTTCGAGATAATCTTATGAGATCAAAAGTATCAAATGTTTTTTGAATAGCCTTAGTATCATCAACATTTCCATCCCCAACAGCTCCAAACCATTCCGGATATGCTTCATGAACATTCCAAGAGCCGTTTATCACAAAAGCTTCATTAAATATTTGAACACAACGAGAATCAATAATCGAATTATTACCTTTTAATGTACCATTCTTCAAGCTACCCCCACAAAACTTCAAGGTACATCCCTCCTGCATCTCAATAGTCTCCCCATTCAAGTCAAAGTCATACCTGACTTCATAGATGGTATTGGCTTCACTTAGCATAATTGCCGTTAGGATGTTCTTCTTAACGCCACCAACGGTCTGGATATTTTTCTCCAGCACCTTATAGCCCTTACCGGAAAAATCGGAAGGGTTATATGGACGGTTGCCCAGAACAAGCTGCTTAATCTTGTTCCAAAGCACCAGTAAACCAGTATCAGTTAATATCTTCATTGTATATAATTTTTAAGTAAAACAATTTGGCTCTACTATAACTTTAGTGCCTATACCTGGATATCACACACAGAGTATATGCTTGGACTAAAGTTCATAGAAAAGACACCGTTAAGTCAACGAGTTGATGAACTCCTCCGTAATCTCAACAAAGTCAGAACTTGCAGGAATACCAAGACCGGTAATGTCTGCTTTACCTACAGTAGTGGCAGCAGTAACGTGACCATTGGCATCAGTTGTAATCTTATACAGACCTGCTGTCTTGGCTCCAGCTGCACTGGTAGGGTGAACATAGTTGTTAGCCCTCTCTGCAATACAGCCAGTTTGTTCTTCTCAGCAGTGGTATAGTCGTTGGTAGAAAGCTGCTTGCCAGTAACCTTGTCAACCTTCTTGGCAAGCTCAGTTGTCAATGTTGTGGTCTTCACGTAGCCAGACAAGTCAACAGATGTACTAGCCTCGCCCAGTTTCTCCCACTTGGTCGCATCGTAAGTGCCAGCAACATCACCAGTATAGATATACTCGGCATAGATGTTCTTGTCACCAGTGGTGCCAGTCTTCATCATGTAGATATGCTTCTTGATACCTGTTGTAGGGAGTGCAGTAACTACTTCCGCAAAGGAGGTATCTACATTGCCTAACTGCGACAAAGGCACATTACCATTATTATCGAGTGTTGCAACACCATTAGCCTTGCCTTTCTCCGAAGACTTAACAAACATACTCTTGCATTTGTTCCAAAGAGTAGTAAGTCCAGTTTTTCCTAAATAATTATATTCTGCCATAA
>NZ_QUCG01000114.1:0-6779 GCF_003473645.1 Prevotella sp. AM23-5
AATAGAAGATGTTGTAACTGATGAATATGTTGAAATTCTAATAGCCTTACAAATCCTATATAAACAGCGTAATGAATATCGTCTAAGAGTCTGAAAACTTTAACATCATCTTCTTTTACGTAAATCCATTTACACTCTAATGAAACCTTCCATCCATTCTTCTCCAAAAATGCGGGCGTAAGAGGGATAGGAACAATATCCTTAACCCAAGCACAGCAGTCACCTGAGAGATAGCCTTTATCTCCTAATTCCGCACCTTCGATGTTCTCTAAACAGACAACACCTTTCAGAACCGTTCCATCGTCCAACTCCAAAGTCTTTGTTGGGTCTGATGATGTTACTCTGTAAACGACATCTTTAGCTGTACCTAGTGGTACTCCGTTTGTCATTACCAAATCACCTGGTATATAACATAATTTATCCATACGCTTTACTTCTTATTATTCATTATATAAGCCATATCGTGTACTTTGTGACACATTTGACAAACATCTTCAAGACTTCTTGTGTCCCAATCACAATATAATCTTCCATAACTCTCGGTTATTACTACAACCTGTCTGTCACGAAGGATTCGCCATATCATTTTCAACTTCTGTTTCATACGCTTTACTTTTTACACTAAGTTCTTTCTAGCCCAAGCTTCTGCCTTTGGCTTAGTCTTGAACTGCTTATCTTCAACCTCTTGCCAAGTTCCATCAGGTGTACTTCTATGCTCGATAAGAAACAAACCCTTCTCTATCTTGACTATTCTATATTCTTTCTGTGCCATACGCTTTACTTTTTACGATGATTATACTTTTTGATAGCATCTTTCTTAGAAGCTGCCATAATCTTAATACCCTTGATGGTGAACTCATGCTGTGCTTTTGGCTGACACTTCTGTTTATCAGAAGGAATATTGCCACTTGGTGCGTCAAGTCTGGGACTTGAATACCCGAAAATATCATCTTGTGCATAAGCAGCGGTTGCAGCCATTATCAATGCTGCTCTCATTAAATTACCAACCATACGCTTTACTCCTTAACTTCTTTGAAGATTATACTCTTTTTGTCGGAACGTTCACATCTTAAACATGCAAAATCAAAATCAGCACGTTTAAAACACTCTCCTGATGTACTAAAGAAACATCCTTTGCAGCCACCTTTGCGTTCAACAGCTTCAAGAGTAATGGTTACTTTTTCGCCTACTTTAAGCTCTTTCATTCTTTGCCTTTTACAATATTGTACACTTGTTTTAACTCATTTGTTGTTAAGCGTTTGAAATCAAAAGAACTGATAGTGTAGATGAGAGTCTTACGAAGATTCTCTTCTTTAACATCTGATATATCCTTTTCTGCAGGAACAGATATTTTTCTAACATTCCATCTATCACTACCGCATTGCCAGCCCGAATCTCTTCTAAATCTAGCGTTATTAACAACAATTTGAGTCTTTGTTACTTTATCAATTTTGGCGATACATCTGCGATACCTACCTACAACTAGCACATCATCGCCAGCAATCAAATCTTTAAGTTCTTTCATTGTCATTTTCTTTGATTTCTTTATAAATAAATTCTTTTCTACAAGGAATAGATATGTCTAAGGTGCAACCATCTTTATTAAAGCAACACCCAACGCAATCCCCTTGCTCGGCATCAACTACATCGTACTTCTTGCCTTTTTCAAATCCTGCCATATCTAAAACGCAATTTGAAAATCCTTACCTTTCAAAGTAGGTCTCTTTTGGAAGACGAACTTCTCTAAATCTTCAAAGTCTATCGGGAAGAGCGCACAATATTTATACTTTAATGTGCAGATGAATCTTCCGTTTAGCATAATATCAAATACAAATGTTTTCATTGATTGCCTCCTTCCTTTGGGAGCAAATCATCAATATAAAGCCATTGAGTAATTTGAAGACATCTGGCTATAGCTTTCCAACTACAATCTATGTATTCTGTTCCGAATCCATTATTGTTAGTGGTTTTAAACATGATGTAACTATGACGCTTTGGCTCTTCACTAGAAGGATGCCACAAGTCCTTCAAAAATTCTTCTTGCATCCACTTAGCACCTAGTCCAATAGCTTCTTTGATGTCCTCTTTGTCGAACATTTCCATATTATCTTCATCTTCGAAGGCTTCTACCATTTCACCGCAGCCAAGGAATTTATCCTCGTAGATTTCTTCCTTTGCAGTTTCTATTTTCTTATCGTCTATCATATTTTTAAGTTTTATAATGACCTCCACAACCAGTATTGTGCTGGGGCTAAGAAGGTATATGGGCATAAAGCCTTAACTTACTTTCGCTCATTCTGTGTCGTGGAAGTTATGTTTTATTTAGATTTTTTTGTACCTAAAAGATGCTCGTTGCCTTTATAAGGAATACACTCTGCGTATATTTCGCCTCCTACTGCATGATAGAAGTCACGTTGTTCACCACTTAATGATACACGATGTTCTGTATAAGCATATTGGCACAATTCCCACCCTCTATTGTTGTATTTCCCTATGTATTTCATCAAACACAAGTCCATAGGCTTAAACTCATACTTGGGCTTCAAATCAACAATCTGTTTCTTCTCAGCATCCCAGTGTTTTCCTTCCTTTGCTAGAGCCTCAAAGAGTTGCTGCTTCTCAGAGTCAGTAGCCAGGCGGAGGCTATAATGAACTTTTGTATTACCATATTCATCTAAAGTATATTTATCGTCAGCATTATAGAAAGCATAGTAAAAAGCTCTTTCGTCTCCATCTTTATATTCACTTCTTAAGATGAAAATACAATTTGCAAAACATCTACCTTTAATTCCTTTCATAAACACAATATCCCCATCCTTGAACTCATGCTGATGTTTCTCAACCTCCAAAGTGGTGAGGTTTAGCTTACCACCATTATCCTCCTCAATATCGCGGATATATTGCCTGATGCACGCCTCATTTGTAATCTTGCACCAATCCTCTACTTCGAAGGTAGTACCTCTACTCTTAGGGGTTACAAACTTTGCATCAAATCTAGTATAATCGTCATTTGCCCACTTATCGAAGATGCATAATGCGCCAAAAGCACAAGCTAGCACATCGCCCTTCTTCCAAGCGAACTTGCGCCAATCACGCATTGATTTGCTAGGATAGATGCACAAAACTCCTTCCTCGCATAATTTACCGCCTTTATCGAACCATGGTTCTTTATTATGATGCTTAACTTGAAAAGCATCACATGCATCAGTAACGACATATAACGTAACTTCCCCAAACATATCAGTCCAGAGTTTCGTACCTTCTGGCTTATCCTTTAGGATTTCCGCTACATTAATATTTGTCTCCATATTCTTCCTGCAATTTTTTGATTTCACTTACGAAAAGATTGACGTTGATGTCGCAATCTATCACTTCCTGGTGGTGCTTGACGGCATCTTCTATCAGATGTGTGCATGATTCGGTGAAGCCGCAAATGTGATCGCCCTCTATGGTGTAGAGATAGCGGTTCGTGTTGTAGTAGGCACACTGGCAGAGCTTGATGCCATTTTGTGATAACACCTCTCTGACTTCGGCATTGTTAATGCGAAGCACTACCAGCTTGCTTTTTGAGGCGTAGTACTTGCGATATTTGATGCGGTCGTAGGCTATGACTGCGATAGCCAACAACCATAAGATAGCTGTTACGATAGCTATGTCTGTCTGTAATGTATTCATAAGTTTGTTACGTTTTAATTATTTCTGTTCTTTACGTCTGTCTTGGCGATAGAACTTCCGTTCTGCCATCTTTCGCTCTTCTTCGGTCTTGTAGAGCACCTGATTAACATCATGCTGACTCATATCTACCGACTGAATGCGATGGGTGGCAGGATCCAGACCGTTCTTCTCGCAATAGACCTTCCAGCCTTCCAAGCCAAGAGGCTTCTTCGCTTCTTCGGCTGCCTTTCTGATTTCCTCTGCCCTTCTGCGCTCATCGTCCTGCCTTCCACGCTCTGCAAGCATATCCTGCTCGTATTTGTTGAGTGCTTCGATAATATCCTGCGGATTGATGGTCGTGTTGTTATCATCGTGCTTGTGCTGGAACAGCTTGCCGTACTTTCCATCCATGATGGTGACAAAGGCATAGTCCAGTTCGGTGGTGGTCCAATAGTGATACTTGGCACAGATTCTTGCGGCAAGCATCTGAACCTGATATTCCGTAACGATGTCGAAGACTCCAAGGAAGGTGAAAAGTTCTATCAGTTTGCCCTTGACCCAGCCTACAAGACTAGGCAATCCTCTCTGCATGCGGACGGAAAGCAAAGTCGTGCTGCTCTTGGTGCAGGCATCAGCGAAGGAAGTAGGGCGAATATAGCCCGGCTTATCCTTGATAATCGGCACCAAGGATTCTTGCTGCCTTTGCTGCAAGATTGTTTGCTCTCTGTTGCTCATTGCTCTGTACTGGATAAATTTCATCCTCCCATCTTGCTCCATTCAGATAAGTGAGAGGGTGCATTCTATATTGTTTTCTGGAACCATCTGATACGGAACCTGGAATCATGGTGTTCTCTACATAGGCAGGAACAGCTCTCATGCAGGCGACCTTCTCTTTCGGCTTTAGCTTATTCCACTTCTCTTCTGCTTTCTTGCGTCCCTTCTTGTAGGCATAGGCATCCCAAAAGTCTTGGAAGGTCGGAGTAATGACACTTGCTAACGGTGGTAACGTTTCATGCAAATCCACTGTCTCGAACTCGTCCACTTTCGGGAACATCGACTTCTCCTTGTAATACTTGCCGGTTGCCATGAATCTTGCGCCATTCACGAACGCATCACGCATGGCTTCGTTGTCGGGGGAATAGTTATTAGCCTCGGCAATGACTTCCTTTAATGTTTTCATAAGCTTGTAGTTTTTATGAGTTATACCCACCCCTTGTTGGAGTCTATATCCATCTGGCAATACTTCTTTGCCAGCTCATCATCCTGCTCGGGAAGCGGAAAGCCTATGCAGTTGGCATAGTCGGCAACGTTTCTGATTACCGATGAGGCTTCTGCGGTATCGAGGAAACCAAGGGGCTTGAACTTTGGGTTGCCCTTGGAATCATATTCACCAGTCATAAAGATGTGAGGGGCTACATTCTTCTGAATCTCACTGAGAGTCTGGTAGAACGTCTGCCCTATCTGTCCGGATAGATACGTGATGATGAAGTTGAGATAAGCCTTCTGCTGGTCGGTGGCTATAGGATGAAACTTCTTGATTTCCAAACTATAGCCTGCTGACTTAGCCTTCTCTATCTCCTTCAATGCAGCCATATAGCTGCGAGGGTCATTTAAATTCTTGAATACTGCCATATCAAATAAGATTGATGATTTCTCCACTCTTGGCATAGTACGTTGGTACGCCTATTACCTGTTGGAACTTGTTTACTGCTATGATTGGATTGAGGTGTCGGGCGGAACCATGAATGAGGATGATTTGGTGGGCTGACTGCTCTGCCTTGCAATCCTGCAACCACGAAACGGCATGTTCGAGACTCATGTGGGATAAGCGAACACGATCAGCCTGACTTCGTGGGGTCTTGCCTTCTGCCACTGCCTTGTCTAGGAGTTCATCCGAATAGTTACACTCTGTAAGATAGGTATTGCAACCTTGGATAACGAAATGCAGATTGTAGCAATCCGTGGCAAAGAAGATGGTGCCGATTTCCTTATGATGAATCAGATAGCCGTAATTTGGTGCATCCTCATCATGCTTTACAAAAAAAGGTGTGGCACTAAATTCACCAAAACAATGAGTACACTCGCAACCTAAAGTTCTTACGCAATTAGGGAAATGTTGCGATACGTTGGCGTTGGAATAAACTACAATTCCAGCCTTGTCATATTCCTTGATATACTTGGCATGGTCTGAATGCCGATGAGAACACAAGCATGCCTCTACCTTGCTCGTCTTGTACCCGATAGCTCTCTTCACCTCTTTCAAGGGTATGCCTGCTTCAATCAGCAGGATTTCTCCCGAATCTGATTGAAGGGCATACGAATTACCTTTTGATGATGAACCGATAATGATTAGCTTCATACTACGACAAGTTAAGGCTAATAGCAGTACGTCTCTTAAAATCAAGATTCATATCTGCCATACGATACTCCAGAGCTTCAAGGTAGGTAGTCATGCCTACAGACTGCTTCACCATTAGCTTATACTGGTACTCGCCAACTTTCTGCAAGAAACCTTCCTTCTTCAAGGCAGCGTTCAACTTGCTTAAACGCTCTACTAGCTCATCGTGCTCTTCGCACATTCTTTTCTGAAAATCTTCCATATTATTAATCTTTTTTCGGTTTAATACCCCAAGCAATACATCCAAATCTAACATCTGTGTCAATATTTGAACCATCAAACACAATCTCGTCTCCTCCAATAGACGTTAGGGTAATACCTATAGGCAATGCAGGATAGAGATATAGCGGAATCAAACGAAGTCCAAGAGTATTTTTCTCGTTAGCAACCTTTTTATCAAATTCATCCTCTGTAAGATGCCCCTTCTCATATTCAGACTGAATAAGAGAAATCTCTTCTTCAACATCTTCTTCGGATTGCCAACTTCCAAAATGCAAAGCCTTACACTGACTTTCCGTAAGAGCATTCCAATCAATATCTTTCTTAAACTGTTCTTGAACTTTTTGCCAAGCATCATTGAGACTTTCCTTTTTATATTCTTCATCCCAATGATATACTTGTATACTTGCAATTCGGTTTGCAAGCCATTTTAAGGCATTGTTAACCTTTTCTTCTAATGAAATTTGTTTCATATTATTAATCAATAGTTCGTTAAAATTTGAGATAA
>NZ_QUCG01000115.1:0-5269 GCF_003473645.1 Prevotella sp. AM23-5
ATTACATAAGAATTAACAGAGTATTGTCTATAAATCCATTATAATTTTTGTTTTTTTTTGCTATCCCCTAAATATAACGATTTTTTGGGGCTCTTCTTCAGTTTCTTCTAACTATTTCATGTGCCTTTCTGAATAGGGAGTGAATTGTAATGCAAAGCGTTTATGTGCTGCTTTAAGATATGAGTCGTAGGCATGGTCAGAATGGTTATATTTATAAGGAACGATTTTCCCTTTTCTTAAGCGGACAATACGCCCTTGTTCGTCTATTCGATAGAAGAAAGTATGATAGTAGTTGTCCAAGCATGGATTTTTGTCTTCGTCAAGCCAAGAATTTTCTTCAAATACCTCTAATTTAAGAAGATTACTTTGCTCGTTATATACCCATTTACTTCTTTGAATATCCTCTGTAGGAATATGCCGTTTGCTATTGAAACTGAACTTTATAAATGTGGGGGTAATTTCGTTTATGCCTAAATATAATGCATCTGCAATTTTTCCATCATGCCCATAAGTAACAAGAAATGTTTCATTTGTTTTCCATTCAAAACCAATGCTCTTTATGTTAAAGGCACAGGCAAGGACTTGTGTATATGGTTGACTGACACCGACGAGCCTAACTTCTCTGTTTTGTACCTCTTTACGGTGATAGAAAATATCTCCGAGAAGTTCTTTTACTAAAGTTTCTTTTAGTAGGACACCGCTATCCGGTGGAGCTTGTTGTAAAGTGTAGAAATGAGTATTTATGCTATCTATTTTTTCTACAAGATGCGAAAAACTTACAGACCTTGGTTGACATAGACAAGAGGATAGCCCCATTGCTATGACCAAGACTATAACGATTGTCAATAAGAAATGCCTCATATTACTTTTTACTTTGGTATTTTGAAATTAGATTTTTATTTGCAAGAATATTAATCATTTCTGTATCTTCAATTTGCTTTGCGAAATCTAAAGGAGAGCGCATAGCATTATTTTTACTTAATGCATCTGCTCCGTATTTTACAAGCAATTTGACTAAACAATAATCATCATTAGCATTGAATACAGCATACCATAGAGGATTATTGCCATAGCAATCAATAATATTTACATTTGCTCCCTCTTGTAATAACAATTCTGCAATGGTTATATTGTTGTATTGCGCACAGAAATGTAAAGGAGTACATCCCATTTTATCTTGATGATCAATATCAATGCCTTTATTCACTAAATCAATAGCAATTGCATTTTCACAAGATACAATAGCTTCTTGTAGAAGATTTCTACCATACGCATTGCTATAATTTATATTTCTTTCAAGTATATTTTTTCGTTCATAGATTCTCATTTCAAGAACATTTTATTTATGATAAATCTGTATGCCTTTAACATCTGCGATACCCTCAAACATAATGGTTTCGTCATCGACTTTATTGATTTTATTTACGTATTGTCTTCCATTTATGTCATTGAGATATAAGGAATCATTTTGCAAACAATAGGTATATCTGTATAGGGTATCAGCTTGTGAGTATAATTCCACCGTACTATCATTGAAAAATTCAATCTCAGGATAATTGATCTGTCTTTCTCCACCATTCAAAGTCCAATGACCAACCAAATCCTCATTAGTGCAAAATTCGGTATTGTCTATTTTCGGAGCACTGATTGTACTAATTGAAAATAACAACCTAAGAATTAATATTGGTACTATCGGACATAGATAATAAAGCCAAGTTGCTCTTAAGTTCTTTGAAAGTTGAAACATAAATCTCAACAAAGGGAACAAGTAGATAGGATACAAGTAGATGGTTATAAGCATACCATAACGACATATTTTGTCTACATCAGAGCGAACAGGGGCATCAAAGAAGAATATAGAAACATAGCATCCCAAGGGCCATAATATCAGCGAAAATGCCATAAGTATAAAGAACACCTTCTGTAAAATAGTGGGTGTTCCTCCTAATATGCGAGCTATCAGCCCATCATTAGGTTCTTGTTTTATTTCTTCTTTGTTCATGCAAAAACAGTTCCGTTACTTTTAGTTATCTTTCAACCCCTTTTCCAATTCCTCAATAGTCGGCATAGATGATTTGAAGTCTTTCGGGAAGAGTTTGGAGAGCTGATATTCCGATATACCCATTGGTTCCTTGTATGACTCCAAGGCATATTTAGCCACTACGTTGTCTTTGTCCTTACAGATAAGCAAGCCAATGGTAGGATTGTCTATATCGGTCTTGAATTGGTGGTTGATGGCAGATACATAGAAGCTCAATTGTCCTAAGAACGATGGATGGAATGACTGAGCTTTTAGCTCTATGACCACATAGGCATGGAGGTGGGCATTGTAAAACAACAAGTCTGGGAAGAACTCCTGTTGTCCTACCTCCAAGCGGAATTGTCTGCCCATATACGAAAAGCCTTTTCCGAGTTCCAAGAGGAAACGTGTTACATTGTTCACCAATTCATCTTCGATGTCACGCTCGTCATATTTCTCCCTTAAGTTAAGGAAGTCCAACTGATAAGGGTCTTTGGTTATCTGTTGCGCCAAGTCGCTTTGTACAGCAGGAAGCGTAGCCTGGAAGTTGGTGATAGCCTTGCCGTCACGCTCATATAGGTCTGTGTCAAGCCAGTTGAGCAGAACGTCACGCCCCCAATTGTTCTCCCAAGTCTTTCTTACAAAGAACAAAGCCTTATCCATATTGCCCTTGCACTTATCTATGATACGACGATGGTGGTCCCAAGGAATAAGAAAAAGCAATTTGAAATCGTCCGCAGTTTGCGGACGATTTTTACTTTGTACTACAACTCGCTGAATATCTGCAATATACAAGCCCTCTATAAAAATGTCCGCAAGCTGCGGACAATTTGCCTGTAATGGTGCATAGAGCTTATAAAAGTAGCTCATGTACTTCAAGTTAGTTGGTGAGAATCCCTTCACCCCTGGCATTTCGTTCTTCAAATCCTGACTGAGATTTTTGTAAAATCCAGAGCCATAAGTATTAGTATATTGCTTAGCTTCAATGTCTCGTCCCAACTTCCAATAGAAGTCCAACAAGTAGCCATTGGTGGCACATGACGCTTTGAGGCGATGGCTGTAGAATCGTTCCTTGAGTTCCACAAGCCAGTCCTTGTAGTCGCAATCATCATGAAGGACTACTGCTAAGTCTATATTTTTCTTTGCCATAATTCTAAAACCATTTAATGCTACAAATATAATGTTTTATCTTGATAATCAATCAGAAAAAATGAATAATTGGCATATGTTGCTACTATTTAGACAAATTAAAATTATTATCTGTAAAATTGCCCGACTTAGGAGGACAATTCGTTTGTTCTTTCAAGAGTAACTTGAAAGGTTTCGAGTAACTCGAAACATACCTTGCTGTGTCTTTATGGACACCATGTTTTGGCAAGAGTAAATCTAATACCATTGAAAACACTGCGGAGGTTCGCCCAGTGGCTGGAGGCGCAAAGCCTCCAAGGAACGGCTCATTTTCTTTATGCTAAAGGATGAAAACGAAAAAAATCCCGAAGAATGAGTTTTCCTTGAATGCCATTCCTCGGGATGAACAAAAATGTATTCCTGCATGTCATACGTTTTATATGTCATACGATAAAAATGTAAAACGTATGGCATCAATGCATATATGCTTACACACTTCTTTGCATGGATACTTCTTTATCAAATTGCAACTGCACTTCCATACGACAATGAATCAGTACGTCAATAAGTCAATACGACAGCGAATCATCGAAGCGTCAAAAAAGCGACCATTCTCAACTAAAGGAATTAGTCCCTCCATAGAGTTGCAAGACAATGTTTGTTTTCTCTTTTGCTCCGTACAATCTCTTGATGATGGCATCACGAAGTTGTGCCGCACCATTAGAGTTTAGACGGAAGCAAATGGCAACAACCATAGGGAATCCATACAACGTTTGCCAAATACCCTTGGAAAGTTCTTCCCTTCGTTGGACTTCCGACATAGACAACATACCTTCTTTATATATAGCTCGTATCACAGCATTGAGTTTCGGGGCAGTGATATAAAGCATATCAATCAACTCACTCTCACTCATCCACAAGTCCTCCAAGTTGGACGGAATTGAAAGCCTTCCATTGCCATCCACGGTGATTACAGTCCGTTTCATGCCATTCCTCCCATTACAGGCAAATGCCCCTTGATTCGACTTTCAAAGACAGATATGTCATGGTCAAATTTTGTGCTTGTCACCTTGGCGTATATCTGTGTTGTGGTGATATTCGTGTGACCAAGAATCTTGCTCACGCTCTCTATCGGCATACCATACTCCAAGGCTAAAACAGCCCAACTATGACGTGAGACATGAAATGATACATGCTTCTTTATACCACACATTGCAGCAACTTTCTTGATGCGCTTGTTAATGCTGTCAAGATTACCGATATTGAACAAGTGGTTGTCTTTTCTGAAAGACTTGTATCTCTCAACAATCTGCATGGGAATATCCATCAGCTTGATTTGGAACGGTACGCCTGTCTTCTGACGCTTGGACACTATCCAAGGAGCACCGTTTACCATGCTGATGTTATCTTCCGTCAAGTTCTTGATGTCGATGAAAGCTATACCTGTCCAACTGCCAAAGATAAAAAGGTCTCTCGCAAATGCCATATTGGGGTCTTCCAACTTTATCTCAGTCATGGCGGTAAGCTCGTCCAAGGTCAAGAACTCACGTTCCTTGTGGTCTGGATCAACGTGGTACATGGCAAACGGATTTCTCGGTATCTTGCCGTTGTAGTGTGCTGCCGTGACGATATGTTTCAGAGGTATGGAGTAAATCCAAATGGAGGACTGCGCAAGCCCTACCACATTTTTCAAGTAAAGGCAATAGTCACGGATAAACTCCTCGGTAAGCTCATTCATGGACATATCGCTGCGCTTGTACTGATACTTGATGAACTCGGCAACGTACTTTCTCACCACAAGATACTTGTTGTAAGTGTTCTTGGCTCTGTCCTTACCTACACGTTTGGCAAAAGCTGCGTTCTCCTTGTCGAAAGCTCTGAGCAAGGTCTCGTATTCGGTGCCTATGCCTTGATAGGCGTTTCTCACCATTTCAGCAGTAACGAACGCCTCACGGTCGGAAAGTCGCTGGTAATGCTTGGCGATTTGAGCCTTGATGTTGTCAAGCGCAAAGTTCACCTCCTTGGCTTCCTTGCTCTTGCCAATGGCTCTGTTGCCCTTGGCATCCCAGATAGCCTTGGTCACGCTCTGCTTGCAACTGAACTGTGCGATTGTTCCGTTGA
>NZ_QUCG01000115.1:5279-6600 GCF_003473645.1 Prevotella sp. AM23-5
CACGCTCTGCTTGCAACTGAACTGTGCGATTGTTCCGTTGATTGTCACTCGCCCCATGATTGGGACAATTCCATTTCTCTCCTTGCTTCCATTTACATAGAAGACTGTCTTGAAAGTGCATCTCATAATTCTTACTTTTTTGTTCGGTGCAAAATTAAACTATGAGAGCTGCATGGCAAAATCGAAACTTACGCAGAATGGGGAAATATGAACCGTCACCGTTAAAAATGCTTATTAGGGCGTTTCCATTGGGTAATGATTTGAAAGCGTTTCTACTTCTCTAATCTGCTTTTTCCTCATTTCCTTGTCACTGCCAACTAAAGCCAACGACTGCCACAACCACTTGAAACTCAAACCAAATGCTCTATTTTGCTATTTTTTGCCTTTTTAGGCGTTCTTTTATCCTAAAAAATCTTTTTAACACTAAAAATTTGGCAATCTCAATTATTTGCTTTATTTTTGCACAAAAACAAAACGTATGGCAATAGATAAAGTTAAATATTGGAAAGAACTTGCAGACTATGACATCGAAACCGCTGAGGTTATGTACAACGGTGGAAGATGGCTATATGTTGGCTTTATGTGCCATTTGGTTATAGAAAAAACAATAAAGTCGTATTGGAGTGCTATAAAACCAGATGAGGTTCCATACATCCATAACCTCTTGAAGTTGGCACAAAGCTGCGGGTTAGTATCAAAAATGACATCAGAACAGCTAAAGTTTCTTGCGGAATTAATGCCAATGAATATTGAGGCAAGATACCCATCCTACAAAGATGAGCTGGCGAAGAAATTGACTCCAGAATATTGCAGAACATTAATAAATAAAACAAAAGAATTAAAACAATGGATAGAGAACATGCTTTAATGATAGTAAAATGCTACAAGGAAGCAATACTTCCATTGCTTGCTAATGCGAAAGTATATCTGTATGGTTCTTGTAGTAGAAATGAAGCAAGAAAAGATAGTGATATCGATGTAGCAGTAGTTATACCTAAGCTTAATGGCGACTGGCTGGACACTACATCTTCATTATGGCTTGCCACCCTTAATATAGATACATCTATAGAACCGGTGTTGATTGAAGAATGCAAACCATCACCCTTATATGATGATATAATACGTAATGGAATAGCAGTATAAAATACAGAAATCCCCCATCCTACTTTCTCAAGCGGGATGGGGGTTTTGCTTATGTGATAAGTAAACCTAAAAAACAAAAGCAAGTATCAACTCTTCAGGAGTTGGTATTTATATTTATAGATATATGATATCTTTTGGATTTTCGGATCAAAAGCCCTGCCGGCTTTCACAAGCTGGC
>NZ_QUCG01000116.1:0-5937 GCF_003473645.1 Prevotella sp. AM23-5
TTCCTTGTTTGTCATAATCTTATGTTTTTAAAACCAATTACTTATACAAAGGTAAATATAAAAGTTGATTTTTGCAAGGATTTCATGTTAAACTTTATTTTTATGTATATCTTTTTATGATGGCAGTCATTATCGGCTGTTCCATAATTCTTCACTTATTTCACCCATTCCATCAAGTCGTCGTAGTTGGTTACCTTATGATAGTAGATGCCCGAACCAGAGAGTTGCTCGAAAAGCCTGTCAGCACAGGCTATCTTACCATTTTCTATGCCTCGCAAGTCAAGGGTTGACATGCTACCCTTGGTTTCGGCTACGAAATAGACATGCTTCACGGCACCATCCTTGAAGGCTATCGCCCAGTCGGGAGAATAATTGCCCACAGGGGTAGGAATGTGGAAACTTTTTGGCAACTTGGCATATACGGCAACATCGGTGCTCGTATCGAGGTCTTCTACAAACTTGCGCTCCACACTCTGCTTTGCCGTTCCATCAGTAAACACATAATCCACAATGCTCTTCCTGCCCTGGTAAGCCTTGTCGAGCGAAGTATGCTTCTCCTCCGTAAAGATGGCGGAATCGTAGCTTCCCTCTATCTCGTTGTAACTGATGTGATCTACGATGATGGTGGCTTTCTGCTCCAGTATCAGGCGGCTTACCCTGCGGATAAACTCTTCCGGATTCACCTTGTACATATCAAACTTGCTTGGCATAATTTGGGATAGAATTCCGGCGATGGTCTTGCGGGTCAATCGGGTGTTGGCGGCTATCTTGCCCAGCAGGTCATACTTTACGGTGCTTACCACATCCGTTCTCAGGTCATCGTGCTGCATTTCTTCCTGCACCATCATGCTGCCCGCCTTCATATCGTCGTGCTTCAGTTCCGTTTTCTGCACTCCTCGGGTTACCACGTAGCTCAGTCTTGAAACCACCAGTTCCTTATTGATGGCGGCAATGGCTTTCTCTATCAGTTCCTTACTTTCGAAGTTTACCGTATAGGCGTATTTGTGGTTGATGCGATTCCAGAGTTCCTGGAACTCCTTCTTCGTGAAGTTCTCATTCAGTCTGTTCTCCGGAGTCTGCGGCGTACTTCCGTTTTCTATCATGCCGTCAAGAGCAGAAGGATTCCAAACGCCTTCTATCAGTTTGTGGATCCATTTGCCGTATGGCTTTACTTCGTCTGGTAATGAGGCGAGTGTTCCTGATGTTGCAGCAGAGCGATAAGCATCGGTTACATGACTTTCGTCATCCACATAACCATTCTTCACAAGATAGAAATAAATCTTCTTGGCTTCTGCCGTCGTGATACTGTGCTTGCTGCCATCTTCAATCGTGAAGCTCTTTCCATCGAAATAGTCAATGTCGGCAACCTTCGGACGGTCGTAGAGATCTTCTGAAATATTCTTCTGCAGGTCGTTTACGAAATCTGCATAACCTTCAGAGGCAATTACGGTAAGGCGGTTGATCTGCTGCACCTGTCCCTGCAGGGTGTCAGCATCCTGTCGCACTCCCTTGTTGTCAACACAGAGTCGCAATCCTCGTCCCACTTCCTGGCGCTTCTGCGAGATGCTGTTAGCCTGTCTGAGCGAACAGATCTGAAAGATATTCGGATTGTCCCAACCTTCTCGCAAGGCAGAGTGGGAGAAGATGAAGCGAACTGGCGAGTAAATTGGGTCGAGACTCAGCAGTCTTTCCTTGTCCTTCATAATCAGGTCGTAAGCCGATACGTCGTCGCTTCCTGCTCCCTTCTTCTCATCGCTGTCCTTGATGCGCTTGGTCTTGGGGTCGATGGAGAAATAACCTTCATGGGTCTTGTTGACAGGGATGCAGCTGAGATACTGCATATATTCCGGGTCGTACATATTCTGATTCTCGTTCAGCTCTGCCCAGTATTCCTGTTCGAATATCTCACCATAGCGTCCCAGCAGCGCATTGCCGTCTTCATCATACTGGCGATACTTGGCAACCTCGTCGATGAAGAAAAGGGAGAGGCATTTGATGCCACGATGGAAGAGCGCACTCTCTTTTCGGAAGTGCGCCTTGATGGTTTCCCTTATCTGGATGCGAGCCTTGTGGTCGGCTGTTACGTTACCGATTACTTCCTTCAGCATCAGACTTTCTCCGTTGCTGAACTTCACCTGGCTGCGACTTGGCTGGTGGGTATCCACCACGATGTCGGTAATCATGAACCCCTTGTATTGCAGCATATTTCCAGAGGCACTATAGAGGTCATCGCCTTCTCCCAACTTCTTGTAGATTCGCTTGATGGCTCCCGTAGTGCTCTGCTGTTCTATCTCCAGTCTTACCTGTGGTGCCTTGTCTTTCGAGAGCAGCAGCTCTGCGAAATAAATATAGCTGTCGGTACCTTTCAGGTTCTTCAGTTCGAAGCCTACTACCTCTATCTTCTTCACCAGTTTGTGGTTGTAGGCATCGAGTGCATCGAGCACATACACCGTGTTGTGGTGTTCCTTGTGGGTGGCGGAGTAATTCAGAGTGAAGAGCGGATTGAAGGCTTTGAGTGCCGTCTGTGTAGCGGCACCTCCCATCTTCTGCGGTTCATCCAGAATGATGATAGGGTTGTTGGCAGCAAGAACGGCAATAGGCTTTCGGGAACCGAACTCATCTCGTTCGGAGTTGATGATGCGTGCCGCCTTGTTCTTGGCTCCTTCCTTCATGGTGTTGAAGGCCTGGGTATTGATAATCATCACGCTGATGTCGTTGCTCTGCGAGAAGGAGTCGATGTCGTTGAGGCTGCTGCTGTCGTAGATGAAGTAGCGAGCCTTCTTGCCGTATTGCTCCATGAAGTGATCTACCGTGATGTCGAAGCTTTTCTTCACTCCCTCTCGGATAGCGATGCTTGGAACCACCACGATAAACTTGGTCCAGCCATACTGCTTGTTCAGTTCGAACATCGTCTTGATATAGACGTAAGTCTTTCCCGTACCTGTTTCCATCTCCACATCGAGCTGGCAGGCACCGAGTTTCTGGCAGAGTTCTTCATCCTGATGGATGTTGTTCTCTGTCTGAATCTGTCGGATGTTGTCAAAGAGAGCCACTTTATTCATGGCAAGTCGGTTGTTCTTATAACCCAGGTTATTGCCGGTATCATCGCTATCGGCAAAAACGTCGGTTTGAACGATTTTGATGTCATGCTTCTTGCTGTCAACCACATACAGTTTTCCCTTATCCATCCTGTATTCCAGGTTGGCTTGGTTGGGCTGCCCCTTGAAGACGTTGATGACGCTCTCCACGGCATCGGTCTGATATTGTTGTATCTTAAACTTCAGTTTCATAGAATCCTTGTTACTGTGTCAGGAGAATATGTTTTAAAGATCTGCTCGAAGTTGGTGGCGGTGGAATCGTCCTTCATGCTGGTATCACGGAGCACGGCGTAGGCTGGCTGCATTTGGGCGATGGCCTTTACCACTTCATCGGTTACATCCGGGTCAAAACATGCCACGAGGTATCCTTCGGCAACGTTATAGATGGTCTTGCCAGCTACCGTTGTCGTTTCTATCTCCGAATCCAGGGTTGCGCCGAGTTCGAGCATTACCTGGAAGAGCAGGTCTTCGCCCGTTCTATCCGGCTTCACATTATCAACCTGCGAGAAGAGGTCGGCTTGCGAAATATCCTTTGGAGAATAGTAAATGTCCTGCATATTGGTGGAATCGAGTTTCAACACACGGAAGCCTGTATCGAGGTCTTGGGTGGTTAAAGGTGATTCCTCCTTGATTTTCTTGCCGGCACGGCGGATTCGCTCCTTTGCTAATTCTGTAATATAATGTGGCTTTTTCAATTCGTCTAGAACAGATATTGCATTCAAAACTACTTTCTTCGAGTTTTCCGATGTTGCTTTTTTTGTTGAATCTATTAGCTCCGGTAATTGAATTAATATAAATCGATTGTGATTACCACCAATGTTATTTCTCATTACAGCTTCTGCTGTAGTTGCAGAACCGCTAAAGAAATCCATTACGATTTCATTATCAGTTAAGCCAAAACCTAAAAAATATGTAATCAGTTCTATAGGCTTGGGATTTGAGAATACTTCTTTTTTAAAATAGCAATAAACATCTTCCGAACCCGTACTTGTTGTTCCTTTGTCATCTAAGACAGTAGAATTTGTGGTAAAAATACTTCTTGGTTTTTTCCCTTTTGGCATTCTTTGTTTAAATTGTACAGACCATCCATTTGTTGTTTGAGCAAAACGAATCTCACCTTCCTTTTTGTCTGTTTCAAATCTTTTTTGTGATCTCAGCCAACTAATTTCATTACCATCCTCATCATATTGTAAAACTGTACCATCAGGACATGTTATAGGATAATATTGTTTTCCTGACTTTCTTTTAAAAGTATCCCAGAAGAATTTACCTTTTTCATCTTGTTCTTTGTATCGTTTTATATATTCATCACTATATGTTTCAAAGAAAGCTTCAAGACTATTAATATTTTTGGCAAAAGCTAAGATGTATTCATGCTCTATAGCTACATAAGTAGAATCATTGCCACCTCCTTTTTTGTTTTGCCAAACAAATTGTGAGATATAATTATTAGCACCAAATATTTCTTTGCAAAGTTTCAGTAAATTTTCTATCTCATTTTCATCAATAGAAATGAATATCACACCATCATCGGTCAGCAAGTCTCTTGCAACTTTCAATCTCGGATAAATCATATTGAGCCAATCGGTATGGAATCTACCATTGCTTTCGGCATTGGTAAACATACGGTTGCCCTGCTCGTCAAACTGTCCTGAGTTGGCGAGGTATTCTTCTGAAGACTGAGCGAAATCATCTTCATACACAAAATCGTTTCCGGTGTTGTAAGGTGGGTCTATATAAATCATTTTCACCTTATGGAGATAAGTCTCCTTCAAACACTTGAGAACATCGAGGTTGTCGCCCTCGATATAAAGGTTCTGGGTGTTGTCGAAATCAATACTATCTTCACGGCAAGGGCGAAGTGTGGCATTGATAGGAGAGTTGGCAAGGAGAATCGCCTTGCTCTTGTCGGGCCAGGTAAACTGGTAGCGTTCTGCTCTTTCTGACATCACGCTATCAGAAAGATTCTGTTTGAGTTTCTCGAAATCTATGAGGTGCTTTGGCTGACCGCTTCTTTCATCCACGGTCTCCGTAACGCAGTCGGGAAACAGCTGCGCAATTTTCATAATGTTGTCCTCGACACCATTACTACTCTGCATTCTTAATTTGTCCATTCGTAGCTCTTTTCATTGTTAGTCACTATATATAATAAGGTATAGCAACAAACATTGAAGCGAACTCCAACGTCTTTTGCTATAGCTGATGGGTGCGTTTGGAACTAAATCATTATCGGAGTAAAACGGGCAGCGGACAGAAGGATTGGCTGGAAAGCTATCCAAAGAAAGCCTTGATGTAGTGAAGACAAAGAAGAAGCGTGAGCTTCCCTTATCAACACTTGAGGCTTTTGCCGGGCCCGTCATTCACGATAAGTTCCGCCCACGCTATAGCGCAGGCGTTTACAGAACTTATTCATTCGTGAATGACATACTTTTAATTCGGCAAAATTTCAAGTGTGTTCCGAACAAATTAGTAAACGCAAGTTTATAATCTTATTATGTTATATCTTTCTTTTCTGTTTCTTATATTTCTTTCTTTTAAATTGTTATACATTCAAATTTCCTTGTTGGTCATTAAATGACCAATAGGTTTTAATGGATACCGGAATTTCATCCATAAGGAGTCAATTCGCAACACGATAACGTTTCCATCCATACGATTGCATCTTGTGCAGTGCTAAAGCACAGGTTTTCTCCGTTTTTATGTTCTTCTCTCGCTTTGTCAAGTTTCGCTTGCAAATCGGGAGTAATCACATGAGTTGATGTGCTCATATCCTTTGTTTTAAATTGTTATTTGGGGCAAAGATAATAAAAAATAATCCTAAAATCCGCAACTATCATCC